>NZ_JBQSVM010000043.1:0-17593 GCF_052376235.1 Psychrobacter sp. AOP7-A1-24
GATAGCTATAACAAAGAAACGATCACTTCAAGTGATCGTTTTTTTTGTGCTTGGATATTATGATAACGTTTCTAACTTAGCAAATTTCTAATACCTAACAAACAATATACCATCACTGTTAAAGCATTGTTATCCTTAAAAATGTGCTACATTAAAAACAGGAATGACAAAGATAGGAATGGTGGCAAGGATGGAGATACTTTGGATGATTGAGCCTTGGCATTGGTTGGTATTGGGCTTTTCATTACTAATCGTTGAGATGTTCGTACCGACGTTTGCTAGTTTGTGGTTTGGCGTAGCCGCTGTAATCATTGCCGCCTTAGCGTGGTTACTTCCTATTCCATTATTGTTTCAAGTACTGATATGGCTGACGCTTTCGGTTTTGTTTATGTTTGCTTGGGTCAAATACATCAAGCCACTGTCTATGAACCGAAAAAAGACGGCGCAAAGCAGTAATTTAGTCATTGGCGAGACAGGTATGATCGTCGTTAAGCCACAAAAAGGTATCCCTGGTATGGTGCGCTTTAACGTGCCCATTTGGGGGGCAGATGAGTGGCCTTGCCGTACAGCAGGCGTAAATGTCGAGATGGGCGATCGTGTGGTTGTCTTAAAGGTAGTCGGTGATGAGCTAGTCGTTGCGCCTACGCAGCGCCTCCAAGCCCCTAAAACCGTACGTCCAACTATTACACCGACAGTCAACAGCCAAGCACCTGCACATAATCAAGTGCCTGCAAATAACCAAATGTCTACCGAAAAATCTAACGGGAATAAACTGAGTTTGCACAAACCTGATCCCGCAGAGACAGGCACTAGCAAATGATATACCAAATATTTTTAAATCAAGATAAAAAAGGACATAAATCACGTCGCTGGCAAACAAGGCGAGGATCAAGGAGAGTCTTATGAGTAGCATCTTAAATATTTTAAATGGCGGCGGTATCGTGATGCTGGTATTGGCAGCATTGGTGGTTTTTACTGTCTTTAAAAGCGTGTGCATTGTCCCGCAAGGGTACAAGTGGGTCGTGCAGCGTCTAGGTAAATATCAACAAACCCTAGAGCCTGGCTTTAGCCTTATTATTCCTTTTGTGGATAGAATCGCCTATAAAGTCACTACCAAAGACATCGTACTAGATATCCCATCGCAAGAGGTTATTACCCGCGATAACGTGGTCATCATCGCTAATGCTGTCGCTTATATCAACATCATACGTCCAGACAAAGCGGTCTACGGGATCGAAGATTATGAGCATGGTATCCGTAATCTAGTACAAACATCATTGCGTTCGATTATTGGTGAGATGGACCTTGATAATGCTTTATCAAGTCGTGATGAGATCAAGACATTACTCAAACAAGCAATTTCAGAAGACATCGCAGATTGGGGTATTACGCTAAAGACGGTAGAAATTCAAGATATTAACCCATCGCAAACCATGCAAGCCTCTATGGAAGAGCAAGCAGCAGCAGAGCGTTTACGTCGAGCGACGGTCACCCGTGCTGACGGTCAGAAACAAGCGGCTATATTGGAAGCAGATGGACGTCTTGAAGCGTCACGCCGAGATGCTGAAGCGCAGGTCGTACTGGCCAGAGGTTCAGAGGAGTCGATCCGTCTTATTACAGCCTCGATGGGGGATGAAGAGATGCCTATTGTCTACTTACTTGGAGAGCAGTACATCAAGTCTATTCGCCAACTGGCGGAGTCTGACAACTCAAAAATGGTGGTGTTGCCAGCAGATATCCTAAGTACTGTGAAAGGTATGGTGGGCGATAAATTTAAAGTTTAAAAAATCATCGTAATATTAAAAAAAGACCTCAAGTGAGGTCTTTTTTATACCCAATAATTAAACT
This sequence comes from Psychrobacter sp. AOP7-A1-24, assembly GCF_052376235.1. NCBI lineage: Bacteria > Pseudomonadati > Pseudomonadota > Gammaproteobacteria > Moraxellales > Moraxellaceae > Psychrobacter > Psychrobacter sp. AOP7-A1-24. Next base: position 1,849 of record NZ_JBQSVM010000043.1, read on the forward strand.
AAAAGCTCTCTAGTTTAGATAACTTTTGAGAAGCGGTTTTTATGTTTCTTTTCTAAGTACTCATCAAACACCATTGCGACATTGCGACCCAGTAAGCGGCCTCTAGGTAAGACACGGATACCTGCTGCATCCATATCAATCAGTCTATCGTTTTGCATAGTGCCTAACTGCTGAATCTCATCAATAAAATATGTGATGGCATCGATACCAAATTTTTGATTTACATCTTTAAAATCGAGATAATCATGACACAGTAGGTTCATGATGACATATTCACGCAAGCGGTCTTTGATAGAGGTTTTAATGTACTTGACCGCTGGCATGACAGTCGGGTTGATTTTCGCCATGTTAATTTTGGTCTGATAGTCCTGTAGATCAGTATCGTTTTGCAAAATATAGCGGGTATTTGCATTGGCAATCTGACTAATGGAAGAAACACCAAAGCCTAATAAATCACAGTCTCCCATGATGGTATAGCCTTGAAAATTACGATGTAATTTACCTTCGCGTTGTGCAATAGCCAATTCGTCATCAGGTTTGGCAAAGTGGTCGATGCCGATATATTGATAGCCGGCTTCAGTTAGTGTGTTGACAGTACTGCCAAGCATCGTAAGTTTGGCAGCTGGACTAGGTAGGTCTTCATCTTTTATCTGACGCTGCGCTTTAAATCGCTCAGGCAAATGCGCGTAGTTAAAGACAGACAAGCGATCTGGTGACATCTCTATGATACGATTGACGGTTTTGTTCAAAGTATCAGGAGTTTGATGCGGCAAACCATAAATTAAATCGATGTTGATAGAATGAAAACCCAGCTCACGTGCCTCTGTTAAAACATTCTCAATAAGCTCTGCTGAGTGCACACGATTAACGGCGATTTGCACCGTTTCATCTAAATCTTGTACGCCTAAGCTGATACGATTAAAGCCAAGGTTACGCAATATCTTTAGGGTGTTGTCACTCAGCTCACGAGGGTCAATTTCGATAGAGTAATCACCTTCATTCTCTGGTAAAAACTCAAACTGAGTCTGCAAAAACTCCCACAACTGTACCATCTCTTCATCACGCAAAAACGTTGGCGTACCACCGCCCAAATGTAGCTGTTTGACCAATGGTTTGTCGCTGCCTTCTGGCACAGACAATAAACGGCGTTTATGGGTAATTTCAGCGATTAAATACTGCAGATAATCGCCAGAATCGCTATTTTTTTTGGTAATAATTTTATTACAAGCACAGTAGTAGCAAAGGTGGCGGCAGAATGGAATATGAAAGTATAGCGACAAGGGCGCGCGCGCTTCACGATTCTGTAGGATTTTTGCCTCAAGGTTGATTGTCTCAAAACTATTTGACTCAAAACTACTTGTCTCAAGACTATCCGGTATGGGGGTAAACTCTAGAGCAGTCGGATAAGAGGTATAACGCGGTCCCGAGCGATTATACTTATTGATGATTGCTTCATCAAATGCTGGTAGCTGCTTACTAGTAATGCTGCCACGTGTACTGGCATAAGGGTTGTCAGGCTGCGTAACAGGGCGCACAGTTGTAGGAGCCTCATCCGCACGGTTGTAGGGCTGCTGAGTGTTCTGTTCTGGATAGTCTGTCATGCGGTATTCCTCATTTTGACTCTAGTTACTACTGGTTTATATATTATCAATGATTTCGAATTTGGTATTCGTTTTCGCTTGAATCAATGATTAGTAATAAGATTTGAATACATCATCGGCAGCAGTATGTATTGCTAAATATATAGTAGCTAGTATAGCAAATCCTTGCTGATAGTGTGGTGGTCGGTGAGTATTCTTAAACATTAAAGTAGAGCTTTATTTACACATCAAAACCTCAAAACCAAAACGATGCTGAGGTTTTGATAGTTCTTCTATACCGGCAATAAAACACGACGTTTGCGCGTTGATAAATAATACTTTATTATCAATGACACTCTGTATTAGGAAGATACTGATGTCATTTGCCCAAGTCTATACCCGTTCGGTGGTTGGCCTACATGCACCTAAGGTCATCATTGAAGTGCATCTATCGCAAGGACTGCCTGCACTGACTATCGTTGGGCTACCTGAGGCCGCCGTGCGTGAGAGTAAAGACAGGGTGCGTTCTGCCATTCTTAATTCAGGTTTCCAGTTTCCCAATCGCCGCCTTACAATTAACCTAGCCCCTGCTGATTTACCTAAAGATGGTGCGCGTCTAGACTTACCGATTGCTATCGGCATACTGGCAGCAAGCGGACAGCTTGAGCCAGAAGTACTATCAAATTTTGAGTTTATTGGTGAGTTAGCGCTCAATGGTCAATTGCGACAAGTAACTGGTAGTTTGGCAGTTACACGAGCAATCAAAGCTGAGAAATTGGCATTAGCGTTGTCGCAAGTAGCAGCGAATGAGCAAGGGCAAAACAATCCAAATACCTCGCCGCCGACAACACCGCAACTGATCGTACCGATTGATAATGGTCGTGAGGCCAGCCGCGTTGATGGCGTAACGATACTAGCTGCACAGAGTCTAAAAGCAGTTTGTGACCATCTGCAGTCGCTCGTTGACCCAAGTGCAAACTATGAGAGTTTGTCAGTGGTACAGCCAAGCCCTGCAACGCAACATATCGGCTATCAAGTGGACTTAGCGGATGTCAAAGGACAGCATCATGCTCGGCGTGCGTTAGAGATAGCCGCCGCTGGTGGTCATTCATTGTTATTTACAGGGCCACCAGGTTCTGGGAAGACGCTCATGGCATCACGACTACCAACGATATTGCCAGACTTGAGTGATGAGGATGCGCTAGAAGTTGCCAGTACCTATTCGGTGGCAGACAGCGATTATGACTATGGGACGCGGCCGTTTAGGCAGGTACATCATACGATATCAGCTGTAGCATTAGTCGGTGGTGGCTCACGACCGAAGCCAGGTGAAATTACACTTGCCAATAAAGGCGTGTTATTCCTTGATGAGTTACCAGAATTTGATCGAAGTGTACTGGAAGTATTGCGTCAGCCATTAGAAGCCAAGCAAATTACTATTAGTCGTGCTAACTCTCAAATGACCTTCCCAGCTAATTTTCAACTGGTCGCCGCGATGAATCCTTGTCCATGTTGTAATAGTTCCAAATTAATGGCAAAAAATATAAATTGATGGCACAATAATATTATTAATGAATATGAGAACAGTATGAGCCATTTTTTTGACAATAATACCCCTAGAGAAAAGTATAAAAATTCTTTCGACATTAGCAACTACATTAAGCCTCATTCTCAGGTTGATTATGATACAGACGCTAATTCTGAACCTGATCGTAATTATACGGTAAATCATTTTAACAAGAATTTTGAATATGTAGTTGTGTGGTATGACAAGGATTTTATTGCGCCTACTAATGCAAGTTCAAGCTCTAACAGTAATGGAACAGTCACCTATATAGACGTTCTATTCGCTAATTTAACAGAGCCTAAATATATTAAAAAAGGAAGTAAAGAAAAGGCTACTAGCTATTTAAAGTTAAGAATTCATATTAACCACATACATAAGTTACCTTTTGGTAGCATCTGGAAAAATGGTAAATCAATAGAACGCTTTGTCCTTGAGTCTTATGAGGTTGAAGTCAAAGATAATTATAATATTCATTCTTTTTCAAAAGCTCATTATGATATGAGCGTTGGTGCAGCAATAGACCTTAAAGAAAGTCCTACATCTGAGGAAGCTATTAAAAGAAGTCAACTAATAAATGAATTGCCATTCGATAGCACAAAATACTTTGAAAAAATAAATAGCTATGATAAAAATCAATTAATAAATATTAACGACGGTGAACGTAAGATTGTAATTCATCCTTTATCTTTATTTATTACCCATTATGGGTACTCAATGGATATAAAACGTATTATTAGCAGATATAATTTAAATAAAATAAAGGAAAAACTAATCCCAAAAAATGAACAGATCGAGGAAAAAATGAAGGCCGAGGGAGTGGATGAATATGTTGTATTACCTCCAAAATTTACTCAGAGAGACGCAGTATTTCTACATCAGTTAAAATATAGCCTAGACGTATGGAAAAAAGTTGAGAAAATACACAACAACATTCAAGAATCTAAAGATAATAAGAAAAGAAACGTTGGAATTGATTTTTGGCATCAACCTTTGACCTTGCGTATCAAGGGTATTCCTATCGGAAACAAAATATTATGCGCAAATATTATTGGTATCAGTGAACCTAAACTTGATCCTATTAACCTTATTCTTCAACCAAAAAGACGACTTAGCACTGATGAATCTATAGAGAGTCAAGATTTTTTGACAGTAAGGCAGTATATATCACCAGATAAGATCGAAGATCTAAACTTTACTCATAATCCTGTGAACAACCTAACGACTTTGATATTACTCGAACGATTGGAGAGAATCGGCGATCTAGTCATAATCAACAAACTAACAAACGGTATAGTTTCTAAACCTATTGATGATAGCACACGCTTTGTAAAAGAAGAGATGCCAGAGGAATTAGGTGTAGGAGAAAAAATTGGGAGAGGATCAACAGGTTTAGCTAAGGGTCTGTTTGATGTAAGAGAAGACAATCAATCTCGCTTCAATAATATTTGGAGTCATGCTAAAGAGTACTCGAAACAAAATCATGGAACCGCACGTTGGTTTACTTTTGGTCAAGGGCTTCAAGAGCAGGACGATTTCTATGTGATGTCGTTAGCTAAGTTACACTCTACTGCTCATAATTTATACTGGCCTGAGTATATTTTAGTAATAGAATTGCAAATTGCGGAAAATAAGTATTATATTTTAGAGTTTGGAGAAGTAGAGTTAAAGAAGAAAAACGACTCAAAAAGCAATGGAACAGGAGTGAAAGGTTTTAATGGCATTGCTTATAAAACTGACAACGATGAAGATTTTTTCAGTAAGGATGGTAAGCTAGTTGAATTGATAGCAAAAGTTGTTAGTTTAAACGGAACTCTAAACTCTGAATTTACTAACTTTTACAATGGGAAGTTAGCTTTGTTTAAACATCCTAAATCCATTAATAGTAATTGGGTTAAAAACGGTATAGATAACTTATAACACACTCAGAAACTATAGTCACTGCACTACAAAAGAGTTATGATTTGGATGAATATCATAAAACAATTTAGATAAGTCATTTTCCATCCAACCTTGGCGTAAAAACTTCACTTGAGCCCATTTTTTCTCGATGGGATTTAAGTCAGGACTATAAGGTGGTAAGAATAGAAGCCTGTGACCATGCCTGTTAAGCAGCTTTTGAACGCACTTATGAAAGGTCGCATTATCCATAACGATCACACATTTTTTCTTAAGCTTTGGTATCAGCGTGAACTTGCACCAGTGATAGAAAACCTCTTTATTGATGTTGGTCTTTAAGCAATCGAGTGCAAACAGCATTTTGCCATATAGCGCACCAATCACGTTGGTTCGCTCCTTGGCTTGCCAGTTATAACTGCCAATGCAGGGGCTACCAATGGGTGCATAACCACAAGGACGCATCGTTTCACTTTCAAAGCCACTCTCGTCCATATAGACAATAGCAAAGCCTTGAGCAATATAGTGGTTAAGCTTGGCTAGATAAGTCGCTCTTTTAACAGGACAGGCTTTGGGGTGATCAAGTGTCTTTTTTTTTGCTAACACCAATACGCTTTAAGGCTTTGCTGATGCCTGTTGGGCTACAATTAAAACGCTGTGCTCGCTCATAGTGATAATCGTCAGGGTGGTCTTTGACATCCTGAGCTAGGGCTTCATCCTCTATTTTGTAGGGCTTAATATATCGAGTGGTTTTACTATGAAGACGCTTTTTCCACTTCTGGATAGTCGTTGGACTAATATCATAGAAAACAGCAGCTTCGGCAAAGGTCATGCCATCATCTAAGCTTTTTAAAACTTGTTTGCGATAATCTAGGGAGTAAGTCATGGTCGTTTATACTGGTAATCGTTTAATTGATTTATTTTATAACATTTTTGTGGTCATCTGACTATAATCAATGCAAATATAAAAATTAGTACTATACATCGACAGCGCGATTATATTCAGAGTAACCTAATAATAGGTATATCTGCTTCTGCCCAGTCTAGCTCATGAAGTTCCTGCTTTGTAAGCCACGATAGGTTATTATGTTCTACTTCTTTTATAGATTCTTTTTCATAGATGCTGCATCTATAAAAAGTAATATGAACCTTGAAATCTGGATACTGATGTTCTATTTTTTTCAATATTGATACTATTTCAATATGCGCATCTAGCTCTTCTAATATCTCACGGTGGAGTGCTTGTTCGTGAGTCTCGTTAGACTCAACTTTACCACCTGGAAATTCAAATTTATACGACAGATATTCGAACTTACTTTCTTTCTGAACCGCCCCGACTTTATCGGAGAGTGATTTACTTGATTCAGGCAGCAACACCTGACAGGATTAAACTATCATAATACCGCTTTTCAAATTCAAAAGGTGACACATAACCAATCGTACTATGCAATCGTGTTTTATTGAACCAGTCCACCCATTCAAGCGTGGCTAATTCAACATCGTTGACGCCAGTCCAGCTCTCTTTTAAATATTGAATCACCTCAGACTTATATAGGCCATTGACCGTTTCAGCCAATGCATTATCATACGAGTCGCCTGTTGTACCGACAGAAGCAATCACGCCAGAGTCAGCCATTTTATCAGTATAGCGAATGGATAAGTACTGAACCCCTCGATCACTGTGATGAATGACATCCTTAGGGTTGTTCCTGTCTGCTATCGCCTGATTTAGCGCAGCCATAACCATATCGGTATTCATGCGATTAGAGACTTTCCAACCAACGATAGCACGAGCAAACACATCAATAATAAAGGCAGTGTAAACCCAGCCGCTCGTCGTCTTGATATAAGTAAAGTCAGCCACCCATAACTGATTAGGATGATGGGCATTAAAGTTACGATTGACCAAATTATCAGCGCGCTTCTGGTCATCACGGCTATTGGTGGTAATCTTGCCTTTGCCACGCCAGATGCCTTGCATACCATACTGCTTCATTAAACGCTCTACGGTGCAACGAGCAACCTTTACGCCATCAGCCTTCATCTGCTGCCAGACTTTACGCACACCATAACGGCATTTTCTATCCTGCCAAATACGTTTAATCTCGCTGAGATAATAGTCGTCATGCTGACTGCGCAGTGAACGCTTTTCAGGATTGTTAGCTAAATAGTTTTCACGATGATAGGTTGACGGGGCAATCGGTAGTATTCGACAGATAAGCTCGACCCCATAACTACCTCTATAGTCATCAATAAACTGAACCATTGTCTGAGTGGGCGGTCGAGCTCCGCCTGGGCGAAAAAAGCCGCAGCCTTACGTATAACCTCATTGGCTTGCTTGAGCTCTCTGTTTTCGCGTTCAAGCTCTTTAATACGTTGCTCTTGGCTTTGGGCTTGTACTGATGCCGGAATGGTTTGCTCTATGTGCTTCTTATGCCATGATCGCAGGGTTTCAGGTGTACAGCTAATCTTAGGTGCAATGGCTTGAATAGCTGACCATGTGGAGGGGTAATCGCAAGACGCTTCAATCAGCATGCGAACGGCGCGTTCTTTCATCTCGGGAGTATAAGTTTGTCTTTTCATTGTCGTATTCTCTCAGAATATTAAGTCTCCGACAATCCTGGGGCGGTTCACAATGAATTTAAATTGCCATTACCATTTGAGCTACAGGCAGTTATTACAGAGAAAATTATAGTCAGTAATTCGGATGTAAAAAAATCACTTAAGGATTTAAAAGAACAACTTAGCTTGCCCGCTTTAAGTAATCAATATATCGACAATGGTTTGCATACCATTATAAACAACGAACTTCATCAGCCATTACACGTTGACATTATTACTGGTGTTGATGTTAAGCACAGCTCACCACTTTACTACACAAGTATTAGCACACAAAATTTAGAGAGTACCTATAGCAGTGCTATACACCTATTGACTGAACATTGTGATAAGGAAAGCAAGAACAAACTACGTCATATAGCAAAACAGGGTATTAAAAGTAATCATTTAAAGCAATATGTAGGCAGTAATATGCCATTAACTCTGAATGCCTGCCAAGCATTTTTTACTAGACTTAACGGTGCTATAGAAAGCTATAACGGTCGATTAAAGCATGGTTCGGATATTCTTCATGACAGGTACATTGAGCAGTTTAACTGCTATAGCGTTTGGCTATGGCATATTATCATCATTCAAACAGGCATACGACCTGCCGTTCATGCATCAGGACTGTTGAATCAGATTGATTTCGACCAAAAAATCATGTGGGTATCAGATAAAGAAGAACGAAACAATCAATCCTGTGGACGATTGATCCCCTTAAGCAATTTTCTAATCACTGCCATAAAACTAGGGGCTGTCCTAGATAAGTAAAATTATATAGGATAGCATCTACATCAACTAAAACAATGGGTTAAACAGGGTTTGAACTAGTTATCTAGGACAGCCCCTAAAAGTATTATAAGAAGAGATAAAATGAAATATGTGTTTGATAAGCAATTAGAAATGATTAATGACTGGTGCATGGTAAAAAATGTACAGCGGTTTAATCAGTTAAGTCAAATCATTTATATTGATAAGTCTATTGGTGATGGCTACTTTGAACGTTATGATTTCGGTAGCATTGGTCTATCACGGGTCAATTGCTACTTTCATAGAAATCATCAATTCATTAATCCTAATTGCCAAACCAGTTATGTTTTATACATTGTTTTGCAAGGGAGCTATGAATATCAGCTAGACGACAAAGTGACTATAGAAGAAAAAGTAGGAGTAAAAGCAACAGTAAAAACAGAAGCAAGGCAGGTAAATAGAACCAAGCTAAAACAGTTTGAGCAAGTAACGATAAATGCGCCTGCCATTTGGTTAATAAAAGGCGATTTAGGGAGATTGAGCACAATTATTAGTGCTAAGGAAGACATTAAAGCCTTATATATTGAGCTAGATAAAGACTTTGTTGGTAAATTAGCCACACAAATAGAGCAGCAGACAGATGCCAATAATTTAATCATATCCAAATTAATGACTATGTCCGATTCGTCAATTCTACCTTTAAACCTGACTACCAAAGCGGCAAATTTTGTAATGCAGGGCTGGGAGGTTTATAACACACCTAGTCCCACTGATGATATTAAATTTATGGCACTACAAGGACAATGCTTAACCTTTACGAGTTTATTATTGAAACAATGTATTACTGAAATAGGCGGGGCTAAAGTACAGGTTCTTAATTCTGCTTATCAAGCCAAACTGCTTCTTGATGAGTTTTACAATAAGAATTGGACGATACGAGAGCTTGCGCAAAAAACAGGCACAAATGAATGTTATTTAAAGGCCGAATTTAAGAAATTAACGACTCTAACGATTGGTGATTATCGAACTCATAAACGCATGCAGTTAGCCATGAAACTATTACAAGAGAGACAAAAAATTGCTCCAATTGCTAATCAGCTTGGTTTTAGTAGTACTCAATATTTTCGTCGGGTGTTTTACAAGTTTTATGGCTATATGCCGGATTAATATATGATAAATTGATATAAATCGGTAACTTTCCCGATTTTATTAAATAATTACGTATAGTCTAAAAATTTGTGTTAACTTTGTAAGTGATATTGATTATCATTAACATTATTTTTCATTTATGTTACTTTGGATTTATATATGTTGCCTAGCAAATTATCTTCCCTTCAATATTATCTCAGTGACCGTCATCTCAGTAAGGATATCAAAACGACTAAAAAATTTAATGCTTTATATATACCCTCCTTATATCTAGCGCCATTACTCAGTTTATATATTCCTACCACAGCATTGGCAGCCCCATATGAAAATAGCCTGTCCTCAAATGTGCAAACCTTTAATGCGGAACAATTTGCTGAGAGGCAAGAGGTCGCTGAACAAAATAATGGTATTAATGAAATGACATCTGATGACATGCCTACTGTCACCCTTGATGCGATTACTGTTAATGTTCGAGGTATTGAAGAAGACGAGTTAAAGACCCCCTTTGTGGTTGATACGATTGACGCGCAAGAAATTGAAGACAAGCAATATGTGACGGTAACAGATGCCTTGCGAGATGTACCTAGTATAGATATCCACGATGGTGGTAATGTGGGCTACTCGACACTATGGATGCGTGGTACAGGCTCGTTAAGTATTACCAGTCTTGATGATAATTCTGTTGATGTCCGAATAGATGGTATCAGCAATGGTAAAACGGGATTGGCACGAAACTTAATTGATGTTGAAAAAGTTGAAGTCGCAAAAGGTCCTCAAGGGACGCTATTGGGTTCAAGTGCTGAGGCTGGTGGTATCATTATCAAAACCTTTGACCCATCAGATTATACAGAAGGCAGGGTCAGTGTGGGTGTGGGTAATCATAATCTTAAGCGTGGCGAGGCGATGCTAAATCTACCTATAACGGATAATGTTTCTTTTCGCATTGCAGGTATGCTGGAGGAACGTGATAATAGTCTGATAAAACGAGAAGATGGCAAACCGCTTAATAAAAAAGACAAACAAGGCATACAAGCCAAGTTGCGTTGGCATGATGATAACGAAGACAATAATGTCGTCTTAACCGCTTATCATGATGAGCAAACCAATAATGTTCCTGTCCTACAAAAAGATTTTGATACTTATAAAGTTGCCACGTTTAATCTACCACATGAAAATACAAACACCGCTAAGGGCCTGAATTTAGTGGTGAATAGTACCGCTTTTGATTTTGCTGATATAGAGTCAAAAACAGGTTATCACCATTATGATAGCGATATTCTGCGCCCCTACCTACCGCCAGAGATGTTGTCCCTACAATTCAGCGGATACCGAATTCCAGAAGACCAACAGCCCATATTTAGTGAGGTTCTTACCCATCCTGATAACAATCGTCAATACTTAGAGGAATCGATTAAACAGGTTTCGCAAGAAATAACATTGGTCTCTAAGCCAGAGAGCGAAGTCCAGTGGGTCGCAGGACTCTACTTCGCAAACAAAGATAGGGTGTGGAAAAACGATGCCCGAATGAACTTAAATGACATGCCAGATGGGTTATTGAAAAACAGCACTCTTGGTAGTGCGAACAACGCAATTACCGATAAAACATTTGATACCCAGACGAAAGCCATATTTGGTGAAATAACGTATCCTGCGACCGAAAGTCTAGATGTGATAGCAGGGCTACGTTTGGCAAATGAAGAGCAAACACACGATGCCGTTTGGCAAGGCAATGATAATAACCCATTGGGTAATGATGTAAAAAGTGGCAGTAAAACGCTGGAGGACACCGCAACGACGGGACGCTTTGGTTTGAGCTATGCTATAAGTCCTAATTGGCGGGTATATGCACTACAATCACGCGGTCATAAGTTCGGTGGGTTTGCCGATTATGACAATAACATGGCTTATGGTAACCCCCTTGCATATTACAAGCCGACGACAATTGATGCCTCTGAGATTGGTACAAAATATCGCAGTGCAGACAATCGCTTAAATTTGGGGTTGGCACTTTATCGTAACAAAATGAAAGACGACCATATGAGCGTAACAGCCTCACCTCCTGAATATAAAAGTGAAACGTTCAACGTTGATAGCCGTAGTCAAGGTATCGAGCTATCCGCAGATTGGCGAATGACCAATAATTGGCAGATAAAAACCCAACTTGCCTACACCGATGCAAAGGTCACTGATGCTAGCGAAGTACCACCACCCGCTAGACCGGGGATGTTACCGCTAACGGCAGAAGATAACCACATGCCACAAGTGCCAAAATTCAGTGGCAGTATTAGTATGCAATACAACGATGATTTACTGTTTACATTGCCAGTATTTGGTAAAGCGCAGTGGTTCGCTGATGCAAAATATCGCTACGTGGGTGACCGTTATGCGCAAGCGTACAATGGTATTGAGCTTGAGAGTTATGGTTTGGTTGACGCTAGTCTAGGACTCACCAGCTACAACCACGAACTAAGCATTTGGGGTAAAAACTTAACAGATGAACGCTACGAGCATATAAAAATATATCCGATGAATGTTGGTATATTAGGAACTGATAGAAGCTATGGTCTTAAATATAGTTATTACTATTAAGACTGTCACTACTATTAAGGTAACAACAGATGAGGATATCTTCCAATCGCAAGCCTTGGGTTTTGCTTGCCAGTATTTATATCACTCAGTATATCGGGCTGGCGTTTATTTTTGCATCTTCAGTCGCTATTATGCGCGATATGGGGATGCCATTAAACAAAATTGCTTTATTAAACATCATTGCCTTACCGCTATTATTAAAGATACTGTACGCCCCATTTATAGATCTTATTCGTCCCGCATTTATGCATAGACGGCTACAAGGACGCTATCGTAGTTGGTTACTTATAGCGCAGTTTTTAATGATGATTTTATTGGTTATCATCGGCATGCTAGATATTGCGACACAGTTTAGTCTAATGATAGGATTAATGCTTGTTTATGCTTTGGCCGTGAGCGTGCAAGATGTTGCGATAGATGGCCTTGCGAACAAAATCTTTAGTAAAAATGAGCGGCAACGAGCAAACAGTGTGCAGTTCTCTGGTAATCTTGTGGGTAATATTATTGGTGGTGGCCTGATACTTATGGCATATCCTTGGCTACAATGGCAAGGGGCACTGCTTGTGCTAGCGTTATTAACAAGTATCTCATGGTTACAACTGCTGCGTTATGTAGAGCCGACAATAGAGTTACCAGAAAATGCTGATACCCGTACAGCCGCTACGCAGTTTGTGCAAAAGACGTCTTTAACGCGCTCGTTAGTTATCTTGTTAGTCGCCATGTGGCAATTTATAAGAAGTAATCTGGCATGGTTTATTTTATTAGTAATTTACCCTGTCGGATTTAGTGCCGGCTTTACCCTATTGAATCCAATACTGGTGGATGCGCACTGGACGTTTGCAGATATAGGTTTTGTGACTAAAGTATACGGTTCTGTGATTGGGGTGATTTCTGCGCTTAGTGCCAGTCTTCTTATTGACAAAATGGGCCGAGTTAAAACATTGCTCATGTTAACGGTAGCGCAAGCTTTGGTACTGATGTTATTTTTACCTCTAAGCTATGGTTACACCAATAAGCTTATGGTATATAGTGCAGTGACCACCTACTTTTTAGTAAACCCTGCACTCATGACGACTGTTGCCACAATTGCGATGGATAAAGCCAGCCTAAAATCTGCCAAAGCCACGTTCTTTACCTTGCAACTGGGTACTTTTTCTTTTATGGGCTTTGTTTGTGCAGGTGTAGCGATGACGGCAGCCAATACGTTTGGCTACAGCAAAGTGCTAATGGCAAGTATCTCTCTCACCCTCATCATTGTCTTATTTATGCGCGCAAAACAAACCATGTTTAATAGCTAGATCTCAGTCACTTAATCTAGGGCGTGTCTTCATTTACAATTTATGGGCTAAAAATGGCTATATTACCGCCAAACTTTGTCTAATTCGTAGTCAATATGTCTATATTAACTGCGAAATTATTCGCGTTTGACAACAATCTATCTCATTTTTATCTCTATAATCCAATTGGAGACATGCCCTAGACAGACCTTAGTCTTAATCAACCTTAAAAGTGGTACACGGCAGATAATTGCAAGTACTACAGTAGTAGGCTAAGCGAGTCTTACATCGTAACTCTTTAAGGGTGGGCAACTATAGTATCGCTTCTACACATTTTCTTCTATTACGCTAGGGTCCGTTAATTGTTTAATAAACCCTAAATTCTATTCACTAGCACAGCACAGGTTACCTTATGCCAGCCACCCGCCCCTTTACGCCGATAGCAGATATAGATGCCAAGTTAGACATCATCGAGCATCTTAATCAAGACCATATCGAAGAAGTACAAGCGATTGCAGCGTATTATTACCCCGATTTAGCAATTACAAATCCTCTTATTATAGATATTTATAAAGAAGGGATGCTGATATCAGCACAGGTAAATAATAAAGCCCAAGAGTTGTTTGTCGATTTTAAACTTGAAGGTGATTTAGAAGAACAGGTGCTTTATTTGGCATATACTGCGATGGCGGAGCAAGGTCGCGATTTAACAGGTAATAAAAAGCATTACTTTGAGGTGATTGGTAAACAAAAATTAACGCCAAACATGACGCGGTTGACGCTACATAGTGAGACACCGCTACCAGAAAATTATGCCGGCTATGCTTATGGAATGATACTAAAAGTACTGAATACCCTCCCCCTTCAGCAGACAGTAGCAGACAAGCAGCAAACCACCTCGCTAACCACCTCCATAAAAGAACAGGTTAACAAACAAGTAAAAAAACGAGGCAATCAAGCATTCTTATGGCTGCTTAAAAAAGTATCTAGTGATAGAAGGCAAAAGATTGTAAAAACCATCAATAAAGATATTCGTCTGTACACACTACGCTCGGCTTGGAAGAGTAAAAAATCTGATTTTAATAATCAAGGTTATATGGATGTGTTCACGCATGGAAATAGTGCAGGTAGCTTATGGATTGAAACAGTAAATTTGGGCGATATTGTTTTTAGTCGTACAGAAACCGATGACAAGCACGCGCATTTACAGGAGGGGCAAACGGTGTTAATTGCTGATGAAACGGCTTATCCTGCTTTGGCGGGTATTCTGGACTTTTGGCAAAACGATATACCGCCTCATATTGTTATCTTAAGTCAACAACCGTTAGAACAAGATTACTTTGACGATAATGAATTTCCGGTAGGAGCGACTATTCATCGTATTGTCAGCCCATATAATCAACAAGGATTAAAAACCCTTGAGATATTAAAAGATATTGAGTCTATAGACGGGGTATGGGGCGCGTTTGAAAGCAAGGCGTGTAAAGTCGTGCGTCATTATTTACGTAATGAGCGCCAGTTAACTGGCAAGCAGAACCATATTAAAGGATATTGGAAAGCCACTACTGATTGATATGGCTAGGCGGCTAGTCCAGCCTAGCTGCCTAGCTGTATATGTTTAAACTTTCTTCGGCATACTATGGCAAGAACAAATGACGACACCGCCAATCCCACTACCATTAATAACCATATGTCTTCAACGCACAGTCTCATTATCCAATTAAATTTAATAGAGAGGATAACGATGGGAACAATAAATAGCCAATAATTGATAAGTATCACCAATAAGGGTTTTACGAAATCTTCAAAACCTCGTAAAACACCACTGATGAGCATTTGCATGGCACTAAAAAATTGAAAAGCAGCGCCATATGTCATCAGAATGGTGGCTATCTCTTTTACGCCATCGTCATTGGTAAAATAGCCCACTATCTTATCATCGTAAACGACTAATAAGGCGGCCATAATCGTTGCATACACCACCGTAACCAACAGGGTGAATATTGCCACTTTTGCAGCGTTTGACGCATCCGCTATACCATTAAAGTAGGCGATGCGAATCGTTGTTGCATTCGCAATAGCCACAGGAATCATAAACGCAACCAAGGTGATGTTTAAAACAATTTGATGCGCAGCAATGTGCCGAATACTGTAGGTGGAGATTAAAAAAGCCAACACGGTTAACGCCATGACTTCGAGTAAAAAAGAAAAACCAATGGGCAATCCTTCTATGAGTAAGCGTTTACTATCTTGTTTGTCTACAGAAACATTATTACCAGAGACCGAATGACCAGCACTGGCAACCCAAGGTAACTGTTGAGTAATCTGTTTTTTTAAAA
>NZ_JBQSVM010000044.1:0-17514 GCF_052376235.1 Psychrobacter sp. AOP7-A1-24
GTTCGCTTGTCCTAAGTGCAGCAGGCGTGTAGGTGTGCTTTATTGTGCAGGGCTTTACGTCTGCAGGCATTGTATAGGGGCTAACTATCAAACACAGCTAATGCAGCCATGGCAGCGACCAGACGCACGCATACAGGCAATAAGAAAGCGTTTAGGGTGGCGTTATAGTATGTATCAACCCAAACCCAAAGGCATGCACAGAGCTACCCATAAACGGCTATTTATGGAATATATAGAAATAGAAGATAGTTATATCAGTAGGATAGAAATGATTGATAAGTTGGTGAAAGCAAAAAGCAATAGCTAAACTTTTAATTACGCGGCTGTAAAAATATGCATATGGCAGCGGTCATTACTAATAAAGAGCTAAACAATTACACCGCCCTATGGCCACCATTAAGCATAGGTAGCTATAAAAATGGCTACCAAACTGGCTACCATATATCAGGTAATTTAAGAAAACTATATTATAAACAATAACTTACGCACAAAAAAAAGCCTCACTGTTAAGTGAGGCTTTTTAAGTATTTGGAGCGGGAAAAGAGATTCGAACTCTCGACCCCAACCTTGGCAAGGTTATGCTCTACCACTGAGCTATTCCCGCTAATTATCAATTAACTATCGTCAGTTGATGAAGGCGTATTATACGCAGTTTTTTTAGGGTGTCAACACTTATGACGAAAAAAGTTGGAGTTATTAAAATAGGCATGTCTTCTGGCTATAGATGTATGTTATAACGGTTTATTATAATATGTATTCCAAAAGCTTTGAGTGCATAAATAAGCTGGGACGCACTTTATAATTTAATCTCAATTACATTCACAGTTATCAATACTTACAAAGATAAGTTACAAGGATAAAAAATGAGTCAACAATATACCATCGCTGATTATTTGTTTGATCGTGTCGCAGAAGCGGGTGCATCTGAGATATTTGGCGTACCTGGTGATTTCAATTTAACTTTTTTGGATAATATTCTCGCCTCTGAAAAGCTGCGCTGGGTGGGTAATACCAATGAGCTAAACGCTGGCTATGCTGCTGATGGCTATGCACGTGAGCGTGGGTTTGCCACTATGGTGACGACTTTTGGTGTAGGCGAGCTGTCAGCGATTAACGCAACCGCAGGTTCTTTTGCTGAGTATGCGCCTGTATTGCATATCGTAGGTGCGCCCAGCACAGCCTTACAAGACTCAAAGCGTCGTATTCACCATTCTCTTGGTGACGGCGTATTCAATCATTTCATTAAGATGGTTGAGCCAGTGACCGTGGCACGAGCGCAGATTACCCCTGAAAATGCTGCCTCAGAAATTGATAGAGTGATTCGTTTAATTCTCAAAAAGCATCGCCCAGGTTATCTGTTACTATCACCAGACGTCGCGCGTCAGCCCATCTATCCACCAACGACTAAGCTGATCGATAGCCAAGAAGATATTACCAGCCAAGCCGCATTATCAGACTTTAAACAAGCACTAACAGAGTTTTTGCCAAATAAGACCACCACACTAATGGCAGATTTGATGGTGCATCGTTTGGGGTTACAATCACAGCTCAAAGCATTGATCGCTGATACAGATATCCCTTATACCACGCTATCTTGGGGCAAGACGCTACTCGACGAAAATAGCAATCGTTGGGCAGGGACTTATGCGGGTGTTGCTTCGCGTCCAATTGTGAAAGATGCGGTAGAAAACTGCGAATGTCTCATCAAAGTAGGGGTGCAATATACTGACACCACCACCGCAGGATTTAGCCAAGATATTAATGAAGATGTGGTCGTAGATTTACATTATGAGCGCGCCTCTATCAGTGGTAAGAATTTTGCACCAATTGCACTAAAAGATGCGTTGCAAGCTTTGCATGAAGTGATGACCTCTGGCATTAATATCGTACCGAAACCTTTCTGTGAAGAAGTTAAGCCGTACGAACAAAAAGGTAAAGACAGTGAGTCTATTCGCCAAGATGACCTATGGCATATTATCGCTGACCGCTTAGATCACAATAACTTGGTATTTTCTGAACAAGGAACGGCCTATTTTGGTATCAGTGATGTGCGCCTGCCAGAAGGGGTGACGTCATATGGACAGCCAATGTGGGGGTCGATTGGTTACACGTTGCCTGCTAGCCTAGGCGCGGCGATTGCGTCACCAGATAAACGCAGTGTGTTATTGATTGGTGATGGTTCAGCATTGCTGACTGTGCAAGAGTTGGCAGTAATCATTCAAGAGCGTATCAACCCTGTGATCGTCTTAGTCAATAACGATGGCTATACGGTAGAGCGTGCAATTCATGGTGAGAACCAGTATTATAATGACATTCCTAAATGCGACTGGCAGATTATGCCACAAGCATTTGGCGCGACAGAAGAAAATAGCGTATTACTCAGAGCAGAGACAGCAGGTGAGCTAAAATCTGCTTTTGACAAAGCTGCTGAAACGACCGATAAGCTTGTGATGATTGAGGTAATTGCAGACAAGCATGATATACCGCCATTGCTAGCAGATATCAGCGCGGCGCTAAAACCAAAAAAAGACTAGGTAATTTGTAAAAGTCCGCTCAATAGAAACAACCAGCCCCATTTAGCACCATAGCTAGATGGGGTTTTTGTATTTTTTTATCATATAGGTTAATTAATCAGTGTTTGCTCTTATGTCAGTTTGCAGACTTTAGTATCATGGCGGATTGGGCTACGTTCAGCCTTTATACTCAACAGGAGATAGACCCGTCGTGATTTGGTTAAAAATGCTTATCGGCGCACTGATGGTACTGGCAATTCAATTATTTGCTCAAACCAGATTTTTTTATTTGGCCGCACTTGCGCCCTTATTTCCCACTTTTACGTTAATCAGTCACTTTATCGTTGGCACTGAGCGCAGTCCTGCTGATTTAAAAATCGCGCTGATATTTAGTATGCTTGGTGTCATACCGCATTTGATTTATACCTTTGTGGTGTTTTTTAGCATCAGTTATATGAGCTTATACAAGGCACTGCTATTAGGCGTGGTCGCTTGGACGATTGCGGCCGCTATTTTGGTACTGACATGGCAATACATTCAGGGCTAAGTATTACTAAGGCATAAATTCTTTCAGTATAGCCACAACATTTGATGAACTTTGCTTTAATGTTTGAGCGTTTTTACTTGAAGTGTTTTTTATTGATTTAGTATTGGCTACTAGTCCTAACGGTGATACTAATATCATCATAAATAATTGCCATTCATATTTTGAATAACGGCCGCTTATGATAGGCTCACTGGTGTAATATCTACTAACAGCAAGATAATGAAAACAATATCGCAATCAATTACGATTCTGAATAATAAAAAATAGGGCTCAAAAAAAATGGATACCTTGAATATCCTGTATCTGGTAGGCGCAGTATTAATCTTCGCCAGTATCATGGCGAGTACGTTATCGGCTCGCTTAGGCGTACCATTGTTATTGTTGTTTTTGATAGTGGGTATGTTGGCAGGTGAGCAGGGTATCTTGGGTATTGAGTTCTCTCAATATGCGCTGGCCAATTTCGTTGGGCAGGCCGCCTTAGCCTGTATCTTGCTAGATGGTGGTTTACGCACATCCTTCAAATCGTTCCGAGTAGGGCTAAAACCTGCAATTACCCTAGCCACGTGGGGTGTGTTAGTCACGGTCATGGTGCTAGGGGTATTTGTCACTTGGCTGCTCGATGTCGATTGGCGCTTTGGTTTGCTTATGGCAGCGATTGTCGGCTCAACCGATGCGGCAGCAGTATTTTCTCTATTACGTAATGGCGGCGTCAAGCTAAACGATCGTGTCCAAGCTACGCTTGAGCTAGAGTCTGGTGCCAACGATCCCTTAGCTATTTTACTAGTTACTGGTCTTATCGCTTTAAATGTTGACCCTGCTGGTCAGACAGTGTTCGGCTTTCTGGTTTTATTGCTACAACAGTTAAGCTTTGGGCTAGGCATGGGTTTATTGTTCGGTTATTTTTTATCCCGCTTATTGCCCAAAGTGCATTTAGCAGAAGGCATGTATGCCATTTTGATCCTCTCGGCTGGCTTGGCTGTATTCGCTGCGACCAATCTCATTGGCGGCAGTGGATTCTTGGCGGTATATCTCACTGGTGTATTGATCGGTAACCATAAGGTCCGCTCAACAGAGCATGTCATGCGAGTGATGGACAGCTTTGCTTGGTTGTCTCAGGCGGTACTGTTTGTGGTGCTAGGACTATTGGTCACTCCATCAAATGTACTCAATGTCTGGCATTATTCAGTTGCGATCGCACTCTTTATGATCTTTGTGGCGCGTCCTATTGCCGTCTATACCAGCGTCAAACCATTCAAATTTAAAGACAGAGAAATTGGGTTTATCTCTTGGGTCGGTTTGCGCGGAGCAGTGCCTATTACCTTGGCGATTTTACCCGTCATGGCTGGGATAGATAACGCATTTATGCTGTTTGATATTGCCTTTGGTGTCGTGGTTCTATCGTTGATTTTGCAAGGCACGACCATTCCTACAATGGCAAACCTGTTTAAAGTACGTATTCCAACGAATAAAGACCCCAAAGAAGAGCATGAGGTTTGGGTGTCAGATAAGGCCAGTATCACGCTGTATGAGTTTGAGGCAAAGTCAGGCGCATTTGCCATTGGGCGTCATCCGATGGGTATCTCTAAAGGTATCAACCCTGACGAAATCAGTGTCTTTGCGCTAGTGCGAAACCAACAAATCGTAGTGGTCGATGACAGCACAAAGCTAAAATTCGGCGATAGTGTCTGGTATGCCATGAGAGGCAATCACGCTAGCAAAATTGCCAAGATTTTTAATGACACAACACTAGATCGTAAAGCTATTGATGATTTCTATGGCGACTGGCTGTTATCACCTAGTGTGAAGCTTGGTGATTTGCCATTTTTTACAGGAATTATGGCGTCTGAAACACTGGTAAAAACATTCAAAACGTCCGATGAAGACAGCGCAAAAAATATGTGGGAGCAAACGGTAGCTGAGTATGTGAAGTCACATCTGGGTACCGCGCCAGTATCAGGCGATACCGTTGTGATAAGTGATGAATGGTCATTAGTTATTAAGGAAGTTGATGACAAAGGGAAGCTGAGAACCATCGGTCTAAAGTACGAAGAACCCGCAACAGGCACATCCTAGTGTCTATTACTTGTTAGGATATATGTGAGTTTGTTCTACAGTAGGTTCATCATTTTATTCAAAAAGTCAGCAATATGTTTGTGCTGATTCTGCCGATATGCCCAATGGTGCTCGACGGCATAACTGGCTTCTTCTCGCAGTAATATTTTCATCAAACCTTCTCTTTCATAGCGCATGGCTAGGTCACGAGGTAAATAACCAACATGGTGACCGGCAAGAATCAGCTGTGCGGTTGCTTCCATATGATAAGTGGTGGCACTTAATATTTTAGGACGTACGTGATGGATGCTGACATCCGTAATATAGCCACGCTTAATCCATGGGTAGTTTTGTTCTAAGTCTTCTAATGTCAATCCTTCTGCATTATAAAACAGCCGATGCTCACGTCCGCAGCATACCATTTGTCTTTCTACAAATGCTGGCTCAAAGGTCAGTAACGGTGGAAAACTGCCAAAATAACCAACGCCAATATCACTTTCGTTACTGAGCAGTTTTTCTAGCATGCTCTCAGGGCTTTGAACGTCGATAGAGAAGTGTATCAATGGGTTATTACGGTAGCTACTAGCAAGACGCTGTCTTAGTGCATCATAAAAAAACTTAGGCATTTGGTCGGTTAAGCACAGTCTAATATGTCCGCCATGAACGGAGTCTAGTTGCTGAATATAATGCAGCTGATGTTGAAAATTGGCGACTGATTCAGTAAAGGCGACGCAAGCCTCATAAACTGCTGCGCCATCCTCTGTCAGCTTAAATCCTGCGCGACCACGATGGCATAATGTCATGCCCAAACGATCTTCCAAATGCGTTAAATGACCACTAATCACTGAAGGTGTGACGTTGAGGCGTGTCTGAGCTGCTGTCACCCCTTTGCAGTCTACGATAGCCATAAAACTACGTAGGGTTTTTACGTCTATTTTTATCAATTCGTCTAATATCAAGAACCGTCCTCCAATAAATACGCTTTCCAACAAACTTCTGCTAATAACATATAAGTCTGCCTTACTACGAAAATTCAGAAGTTTACTTCTAAATTTTACCATGGTTCATGCTCTTATATTTATGTATTGTCAATGGTATGTAGCAAATTGTGTACTTTAATCAAATAAAGCAAGGAAGAATTTATGACATTCAATCAACCATTAAGTGGCAATGAAATGCCAAGATTTGGCGGTTTCGCTTCTATGATGCGCCTGCCAACTCAAGCCGATGCTGAAGGGCTAGATGTCGCGTTTGTTGGTGTCCCTTTAGATATTGGTGCATCTAACCGTAGCGGTGCAAGATTGGGCCCTAGACAGATTCGTGATGAGTCAAGAATGATTCGCCCTTATAACGTGGCCACTCGTGCTGCGCCTTTTGAGTCATTGCAAGTCGCTGATATCGGCGATGTCCCTATCAATACATTCAACCTGCTAAAAAGCGTTGATATCATCGAACAATTCTATACCGATAAAATCGTGAAACACGATGCCATTCCATTGACGCTAGGCGGCGATCACACTATCGCGCTACCTATCCTACGAGCACTTGCCAAGAAACATGGTCCTGTCGGTATGGTACATATCGATGCTCATGCTGATATCAATGATGATATGTTTGGCGAAAAAATCGCCCATGGCACACCATTTCGCCGTGCGGTTGAAGAGAATCTAATCGATGGTAATCGTGTGGTACAGATTGGATTGCGTGGAACAGGCTATAGCGCTGAAGAGTTTGACTGGTCAACAGAGCAGGGCTTTCGCGTGGTACCTGCTGAAGAGTGCTGGTACAAGTCACTAGCGCCATTGATGGCAGAAGTACGCGAAAAGCTAGGCGATGGCCCTGTCTACTTGAGCTTTGACATCGACGGTATCGATCCTGCGTTTGCCCCAGGTACGGGTACTGCTGAAATCGGTGGTCTGACCTCAACGCAAGGTATTGAAATTGTGCGTGGTATGCGTGGCCTAGACGTGGTCGGTGGTGATTTGGTCGAAGTATCACCACCTTATGATCCGTTTGGTAACACCTCTGTATTAGCTGCGAACTTACTGTTCGAAATGTTATGTATCTTGCCGGGTGTGCGTTATGACGACAAGGTGAAAGCAGTTTACTAATCGCCATCATTTTTACCTATATAATAAGCAACCTTTGTAGCTAGAAATTAGTAATTAATATGAAAGAAAAAATACAAAGGTTGTTTTGAGGTAGTGATAATTATTTGAATATTCAGCGAAATTTTTAGGATGACTAACTCATGACCCAATTGACGCAAACGTCTTCTGCATTATCAGAAACCACTTCTCTAACCTGTGGTGAGCTACTGGTACAGTGGCTAGAGTACTATGGGGTAGAGACTGTCTTTGGCATCCCTGGCGTACATACGGTAGAGCTTTATCGCGGCTTGCCTAGCACCAATATTCGTCATGTGACACCGCGTCATGAGCAGGGCGCTGGGTTTATGGCGGATGGCTACTACCGTGCTTCTGGTAAGGTTGGGGTTTGTTTTATTATCACAGGTCCCGGCATGACTAATATCATGACAGCGATAGCGCAAGCGCTGGCTGATTCGATACCGATGTTGGTCATCTCTAGTGTCAATAAAGTCAAAGATACGGGTAGTGGTGAAGGGCATTTGCATGAGTTGCATGATCAGCAGGGTATGGTCAGTAAGGTAGCCCTGACCAGCAAAACCATTTGGCAACCTGAGTCGCTACCGAAAGTGATTGCAGAAGCCTTTGCTTTATTTAATGGTGCGCGTCCGGGACCAGTACATATTCAGTTGCCTATCGATATCATCACCGCTGATGCCAGTCACGTTGCTAAGCCGCCTAATTTAAATACTGCCGCAACTCGCCAAGCCGATACAAATAGTTTGAGTCTACCACAAGTTACTAGACCACTGCCGAATTCTGCGCAATTAGACCTGATTGTACAGTCATTAAAAACCGCTAAAAATCCTGTAATACTTTATGGTGGCGGCTGCGTCGATGTCGATCACGATGCACAGCGATTGGCAGAGCTGATAGATGCGCCAACGTTTTTGACGATTAATGCTAAAGGTTTGCTGCCACCTGGTCATCCATTAAGTTTGGGTAGCAACCAGTCATTAGCCGCAGGTCGAGCCGTGATTACCGAAGCAGATTGGGTGCTAGCGATTGGTACTGAGCTTGGTGAGACTGACTACGATGTGTTCTTTAACGGTGAGTTTAAGATAAATGGTACGCTGGTACGTATCGACTGTGATGCCCAGCAACTGCAGCGTCCATTTAGAGCAGATATCGCGGTACTGTCCGATGCACAGATGGCGATTAGTGGTCTATGTAGCCGCTTAGAACATCAGACCTTCGATCATCAAGCACTGTCACGTGTCAATGAGGCAAAACAAGCCATCTTGCAGGATGTAACGACAGATTTTGCAGGTCAAAATGCATTATTAAAGCTGATCAGGGACGAGGTGAAAGGCGTCATATTTGTTGGTGATTCAACGCAACCTGTCTATAGCGGTAACCTTGGTCTTGAAGCTCTGACGACGCGTAAATGGTTTAATTCATCGACAGGTTTTGGCACGTTGGGTTATGGCTTGCCCGCTGCTATCGGAGCCATGGTTGGCTCAAACTTACCTGTCGTCAGCTTGATGGGTGATGGCGGTATTCAATTTACGATTGCCGAGCTCATCTGTGCAGCTGAGCTTGAGTTGCCATTAATTGTCTTATTATGGAATAACCAAGGCTACGGCGAGATTCGTCGTTATATGGAAGAGGGCGGTTTACCACTGATTGGTGTCAATATTAAAACGCCAAACTTTGAGCCACTAGCGGCAGGGTTTGGGGCTGGCTATCGCAGAATCACCGATAAGCAGCAACTATTAGCCGCATTAAAAACAGACACTAAAGGCAAACAGCCCATCATATATGAGATTGATGAAGCAGATGATTTTTTAAAGGAGATGGCTAAGACAGTCACTTACTTTAGCTAAGAGTGCTGATATTCATAACTTTATAAAGTGACAAACGCTGATTACGCAAGGAAGTACGTTCATGCCACCAAACGCTAAAAAATGGTCAGAAGACAGACACGAGCAAATATCGTGTTTGTTGACCGACCTTGCGGCTGTTGTTGGTACGAACAATCTATTAACAAAATCAAGCCAACAGCAATCCTATGTACAAGGTGCGATTGAAGCCATCACAGACGCCACCTTAGTAGTTGTGATACCGAATTCTCTAGTGGCACTATGGCGCGTTATTAATATCTGTGCGGCTGCCGATGTGATTATCATTGCTCAAGCGGCTAATACTGGCCTAACAGGCGGCTCAACTCCGAACGGAAACTATGATCGACCGCTAGTAGTGATTTCTATGCAGTCATTGGGCGGTGTGCATTTACTCAATGATGCAGCAGAGCTGGTTGCTTTGCCAGCCGCTACTTTGCAGCAATTAGAGTCTATCCTTGCGCCATTAGGGCGTGAGCCGCACTCAGTATTAGGCTCTAGTTGTGTTGGCGCGTCGGTGATTGGCGGTATTTGTAATAGCTCAGGCGGGATGCTAGTACAGCGTGGGCCTGCCTATACTGAGATGGCATTATTTGCTAGACGCAAGGCCTCAGGAGTGTTTGAGTTAATCAATCATTTGGGACTGGATTTGGGTTCGCATCCAGAAGAAATGCTAGAGAACTTGCAAGCTGGCACATTTAGCGAAGCCTCGAACAGCACAACTAGCATTCAAGCTTGCACCAACCATCATTATCAACACAAAGTTCGTGATTGTGAGGCAACGACACCTGCTCGATTTAACAATGATCCTAATGGTCTGTATGAAGCATCTGGTTCAGCGGGTAAAGTTATTGTATTTGCGGTGAGGGTAGCGACCTTTGCTAAACCAGAGCGAGAGCAAACGTTTTATATCTCGACTAATGATGCGGATACTTTAACCACACTCAGAACACAATGGTTAAAGAGTGAGCTCACGCTGCCTGTTTTGGCTGAGTATATGCATAGGGATTACAACGATATCACGATGCACTATGGTCGAGACACTTGTCTAAGTATGCGAAAGCTGCCTGCCAATAAAATAGGTGCGTTATATCGATTGCAGGCAAAGATTGGCTATTATTTGGATAAATGGCATCTGCCAAAGACGCTGCCAGATCGGATATTGCAACTATCATCGAAATTTATGCCACCGTCATTACCCGAATCGTTGAGTAGGCAAGCACTCTCATATAAATACCATTTGATTGTAAAAGTCGCAGATGGCGCCAATGGTATTGGCGGCAACAACAACATCACCGCTGCGCAGACATTTTTGCAAAACCATTTACAGCAGTATCAAGGTACGCTGCACGTATGTACAGCACCTGAATCACAGTCGCTATTGGTATTTCGCAGTGCTGCGACCGCTGCTATGTTTCGCTATTACGATTTAAGCCAAGATAAATTAAGCCAAGACAAATTTGGCGAGCTGTTATCGACTGATATTGCCTTACCTAGAAATGCTGTAGATTGGGACGAGACTTTACCTAATTCCTTACAAGAACAAGTCAGCAAAACTTTTTATTTAGGGCATTTCTTCTGTCATGTCATGCACCAAGACTATTTATTGAAACCTAATATCAATGCCAAGCAGTTCAAGGATGAGTTGCTTGCATTTTATGATCAACGTCATATCGAGTATCCAGCGGAGCACAATGTGGGGCATATGTATCCTGCTAAAGCTGAACTACATTATTTTTATAAAAAACTGGATCCAACCAATTCGCTAAATCCAGGTATTGGTCAGACAGAGAAATGGAAAAACTGGCAATCATCGCCCATTAAGGAGAAGTTAAATGACGAATGCTATTGATAAATCGCAGCAGCCGATTTTAGGGAATAATACTGTCGACCCTGAAACGCCGCAGGCAGGACAATGGCGCGCTGCCATGTGGAAATTTTTATTATTTTCAGCGTTGGGTATTGGGTTATTTATCATACCGTTCCAGTGGGATGGTAAAGTCACCATTTTATTGGGTGTATTGACCGATACGCTGCAGGCAGGGCTAGGTAGTTTTGTGGCTTATATCACCATGGCAATCGTGTCTGTATCCTTTGTCGGAGCTTTGGCTGTTAAGGTATTAAAGCCCAACCTAAAAGAAAATTCATTAGCAAAAAACCTCTTTGATGTCGATTGGTTTTGGTTGACCACGCGATTTTTGGGCATGCTATTTGTTTGGATGATTTATCTACAGGTCGGCCCTGAGTTTATTATCAATCGTAATACGGGCGGTGTCATTTTTGAAGATTTGATTCCCATTCTGATTCCATTATTTTTCTTTGCCATTCTGTCATTACCATTCTTGACTGATTTTGGTTTGATGGAGTTTTTGGGCACTTTAGCCAGTAAGATATTCATCAAGCTGTTTAAATTGCCAGGTCGTTCTGCTGTCGATGCCATGTCTTCTTGGTTTGGCGCTGCGTCTATCGGCCTGCTAGTCACCATGCAACAGTATGACAAGAGTTTCTATAGCCAGCGTGAAGCGTCTGTCATCGCCACCACCTTTTCAGTAACTTCTATCGCTTTTACCTACGTAGTGGCCAAAACCATCGGTGTAGACAATAACTTCGTTTACTTCTATTTGACTATTGCACTTACAGGATTCATCGCTGCGATCATCATGCCGCGTATACCGCCACTATCACTTAAACCTGATACATATCACGCTGGCAAGAGCATGCTGGACGAGGGTATCCCTGCACAGTACACCACTTATCAATGGGCACTCAATCGTGCTGTCACCCGCGCACACTCTATGCCCAGCCTAGGTTATGTGTTTAAGCGCAGCGTTGGTAATTTGTTTGATATCTATTTTGGATTGATCCCTGTTATTTTTGCTATCGGCACTATTGGTCTTGGTTTAGCAGAGTATACGCCAGTCTTTAACTGGTTAGCGACACCGCTGGTACCACTGCTTGAATGGTTACAGATTCCAGAGGCTGCAAAAGCAGCACCAGCCATGATTATGGGCTTTGCAGATATGTATTTACCAGCCTTGGTTGGTAAAAGTATTGAAAGTGAGATGACACGGTTTATCGTTGGTGCTTGCTCCATCACACAGATCATCTATATGTCTGAAGTTGGTGCGCTGATCTTGAAGTCAAACATTAAGTTAAATGTGCTAGAGCTGTTCATCATCTTTATGTTTCGTACACTTATTAGCTTGGTGGTTATTACATCAGTGGCGCACCTATTGTATTAACCATAAGACTGTATTAGCCGCAGATACAGGGCTAAAAAATATCTAGCCTAACAGTAAGATATAAATAATCGGTTTTTCTGTCATCAGATAAACCGATTATTTAATCGATAGTGTTAAATATACAAAGATAATTTTATTAAAAATATAAGGCGATTGACCATTATGGAAATACTGAAGTCTACAGACCTAACCAGAGAAACTGCCAGTCAAACTGCTCAAAATGAAGTTGTATTAAATGCCGCTTATATCAATGGTAACTGGGTCACGATTGAAGCGCCTGCACCTGACACTGGCATTGACACTGATAATGCAGGTTTTAATAAAACAAATAACCATGCTTTGTATGATCCAAACTCGGGTGAGGTGATCGTAACGACGCGCTTATGCACCAGTGTCCATGTAGCGCAGGCAGTCGAAGCAGCTGATGCAGCGTTTGCTAGCTGGTCGCAAACTGCTGTAAGCGAGCGTGCGCACTATTTAAATGCGATTGCAGAGGCTATGGAACAGCAGTTCGACAAATTGGTTGGACTATCTGTATTAAACAACGGCAAGCCAATTGAAGAAGCAAAAATAGACGTCGGTGATGCCATTGCCTGCTATCGTTACTATGCCAATCTCATCACAGATCAGGCAACATGGTCTGAGGTATCAACGCTTGAGTCGGGCATACGCTTACTAAAGACATATGCGCCAGTGGGTATTTGTGCGTTGATTACCCCTTGGAACTTCCCTATGGTAACAACTGCTTGGAAACTAGCACCTGCGCTAGCGGCAGGTTGTACCGTGCTACTAAAACCGTCTGAGGTGACATTATTACCAGAGCTCATGCTAGGTAATATCTTATCGGAAATAGATCTACCAAAAGGCGTGGTCAATATTTTACCGGGTGCGGCTGAAGTAGGCACTGCTATGACCAGTCATCCGCTGATTGATAAAGTCTCGTTTACGGGCAGTAATGTCGTTGGTGAAAAGGTCATGGTTCAGGCAGCAAAGGGTATCAAAGATATCAGCCTAGAGCTGGGTGGTAAGTCCGCTATTGTCGTATGTGCAGATGCTGATATTGATTACGCTTGTGATTTAATCATTGGCGGGATATTTACCAATGCAGGTCAGATATGCTCAGCCACTTCACGTTTGGTTGTACATCAAGATATCGCTGAACAGCTGTATGAGGCCTTAAAAATCAAAACGACAAATCTGCAAATTGGTGATGGTTTTGCGGCAGATACGCTACTAGGTCCATTAGTGAGCGATCAGCAATTGAACCAAGTCAAAAAATACTTCGATATTGCCACTGCTGAGAATCTTGCTTGTCTGACTGGTGGCGAGCTAGTTACTGGTTCAGGATATTTTGCTATGCCGACTGTCTATACCAATGTACCAACGACCAGCCAATTATGGATGGAGGAAGTATTTGGTCCTGTATTAGTCAGTACCACCTTTGCTGATGATGCAGAGGCTATTCGACTGGCCAACGATAGTAAATTTGCTCTAGCAGCGACCATCGTTAGTGCCGATGAAACTGCTGCACTTGAGATGGCGCTAAAAATTAAAGCAGGACATATCTGGATTAACGAGCAACAAATCGTACTGCCAGAGGCAGGATGGGGCGGATTTAAACAAAGTGGGATTGGCCGGGAGCTGGGTGGCGATGGTTTGTCCGCTTATCAGAAGAGCAAGCATGTGTTATTGACTGCTTGATTAATTAAATGGTCACTATCCCCTGTAGAGACCATTGACTAGCTATCAGCATGATTATTGAATGATTGTTGATAGCTAGCATTACGTTTGTTTACTAGAGCGTTTATTATATTAACTTTACTGTCGCACCCATTCAGGATAAAATTGAGCAATCATTCAAGTTTCAAAGCCGTGCCCATTCTTATATGAGGTCACGGCTTTTTAAATGGGGCACATTATGTCACGCACTGCACTTTACAACCGTCATGATGCCTTGGAGCGTGCGCTACAGCTTTTTTGGCAAAAAGGCTTTCATGCCACATCTTTAAAAGATATCGAGCAAGCACTTGATATGCGTCCAGGCAGTATCTATGCTGCTTTTGGTAATAAAGAAGGCCTGTTTCAAGAGTCACTAGAATATTATGCGCGTCTTGGTTTGACCGAGATTGAGCGTGTGTTGAGCCATCATGACACGCCTTTACTAGGCCTTGCTGCTTATGTTCGGCAGCTTGGCGGAATTCGTGATAAGGCATTACCAAGCCGAGCCTGTATGTTGGTTAAGAGCTTACTAGAGTTGGGTGCGCGTGAGCAGACAGCGTTAACCAAGGTAGAGATGCTGCTGTCAGGTATGGAGACACGTTTTATAGAGTGCTTTAGAGAGGCGCAGAATGTCGGAGAAATGGATAGGCAGTTTGATCCGGTTAGGCTTGGACGTCGACTACAAGCGGAAGTCATGGGCCTGCGTGCCTTTGCACAACGCAGCGTAGAAAGCTCAACCATACATGCTCTTGCTGAAGATATGGCCTTATCTATAGAGGCACTGCGCCTTTATGACTCAATAAACACTTAATAGCGTAATGGTCAGGTACTCAACACAGCGTATATTTGCAGTGTATACCTTGAGTTTTTACTTAGAAGATTCGAGCTGCTTGAGGGTATGATACCCCCCATATATGCGAGTGAAGATGGTGATAGCGCAGGCAGCAGCAAAGATACCAGCAAGTAACACAAAATGCTGCGGCCAAATACATAAAGCGACAAACAGAACAATAGTCTCGGTGCCTTCAGTCAGACCATTTAGATAATAAAAGCTTTTGTATTTGAACTGCGGCTTATCCAGATTGTATTTTTCAGCGGCAATCGCAAATGCCAAGAAGCTAGAACCTGTGCCAATAAATGCAGCCAGTAATATAGCCCCTGCAATGGCATTTTGTTCAGGATTTGCCAAAATAAAGCCAAGCGGTATGGCGGCATAAAATAAAAAGTCCAAGGTAATGTCTAAATAACCACCAGCGCTAGAGCTTTGCTGTGCGTAGCGAGCGAGTGCGCCATCAAGCCCATCAAAAACACGGTTCACCGCAATGGCGGCAAGCGCCCCATACCAAAACTCAAATGCGAGTAATGGCAATGCCAACATACCAATAAAAAACCCTACAATTGTCAGTTGATCTGGCGTGATACTGCGCTTATGTAGTACTGCAACGACAGTGTTCAGCATCGGTTTGATAACGGGCGTGATAAACTTATCTAACATGCGAGCTGCCTTTTGTGTTTTGCTTTTCTTGTTATTTTGACTGGGTGTTTGACTTCAATGTCTAAAACTATTGTCCTATCCTACATGAATAACTTTACCGTTGGCTGCCTCGGCATCGCTTTGGTCGTGCGTGACCATAATAGCAGGAAGTTTAAAGGTGCGAATCTGATCAAACACCAGTTGACGCGTATCGACTCTAAGTTGAGTATCTAGCTTGCTAAAAGGCTCATCTAGTAGTATCGCTTTTGGCTCACTGAGTAGCGTGCGCAGTAGGGCGATTCGTGCTTGCTGCCCACCTGATAAATTATCAGGATGGCGCTTACCCATACCAGCTAATCCAACTTGCTCTAGTGCCTGCTCAATTTTTTCTTGCCGCTGCTTCTTATTACCTTTTGGCATAGCAAAAGCAATATTACCTGCGACGGATAAGTGCGAAAACAGCAAGGGGTCTTGATACAACACGCCAATATGGCGTAGATGCGGCGGTAGGCTACAGACGTTTTCGTCATTTAACCACGCTTCACCAGTGGAGTGAAAGCCACTGGGCAAAGTGCCTGTGAGCCAATTTAAAAAGCTCGATTTGCCACTACCAGATGGGCCCATCACAGTGAGTATGTCACCACCAAAAATCTGCTCATCGATGCTCAGTAGGCACTTATCTTCTCGATATAGCGCTAAGTTTTTTATCTGTAAAGATGATGACATCAAAACCCCTTTATTTATATGGTCATTATTGGCTGGTTTAGAGCATATTAATGAGTGTTGTTTGCACCACTTCTAAAAATATATTTTGGCAGTAGGCTTGCTAGCATAAACCCAATCAGTGGTAGCAACATTTGAATAATGGCATACACTGCACTGGTGCGTCTACTGGCGCCGTTCGCGAGTGCCACCGCCTCTGTCGTAATGGTGGCGATACGTCCACCACCTGCCAACAATGTCGGCAAGTATTGACCAAAGCTTATCGCCAAACCCAGTGCGACGGCAATCAATATAGGTGTAAACAGCTGTGGTAGTTTTACCTGTAAAAACACTTTTAGTGGTGTGGCACCAAGGCTAGCAGCCACGCGAGCAAAGCGTGGATCTAAACGCCGATAGCTACTAGACAGTGATAAAAATACATATGGCAACACAAACAGTAAGTGCGTAAAGGCCACATTAAAAAACGCTGCTTGATTATTGGCCAGTTGCTGTAGCCAGACTAAGCCAAATAGAAACGCGATACTCGGCACCAATAAAGGTAAATAAATGATTAAGCTGGTAAAGCCAGAGAGTCGTTTCGCACTCAGTTGTTCCGCTTCTAAACACAGTAAAGTAAGCACAATAGCAAATGCAGTGCTGACAAGACCGATAGAGATGGTATTAAATAGAGGTGTACCCATTTGCATAAAAGCGCTTTGAAAATGCAATAGGACAAACTGCTCTGGAAGTGCTGCAGGGAAGCGCCAAAACCCAGCAACAGACCACATAGCCAGTCCAATAAGCGACATAAACATAAAGCCAATCACGATGACGGTCAAAGCGGCTGTGACTTTTTGCCATATCGCATCCGCATGATGGCGCGTGCCATTGATCAGCGAGCCACTACACATTACTTTTATCAGCTTTTCACCGCCTAGCCATAATGCGATTAGCCCAATGGTCAGAACAAGCTGTAATAGTGCACCTGCCGAGGCTTTGATACGCATGTTCAAATCGACATCATTGAACCACTGCATGATGGTAACGGCAAGCGTCGGCGGTGTGTTTGGCCCTAGGATAAGTGGCATCTCTACGCTGGCACTGGCATAGGCGAGTACCGCTAGAATAGGCAAACGTAGCAACGGATAGAGTAGGGGTAAGACGGCCTTAAAAAAGGCAGTTACGGGGTAATAACCCAGATTGATAGCCACTTTATATTGTTGACGTAGCTTTTTGCCGAGGTCTGGTTGTGCCAATGCACCTAGAGCAATTAATAA
>NZ_JBQSVM010000045.1:0-16768 GCF_052376235.1 Psychrobacter sp. AOP7-A1-24
AAGAAAATAAAATTATTTATATAGGTTAATCGTTAAGTCTTTGAAGTTGAGTCACCATGTTTGGGTGTCTACCAAGAACATAATATTAGCTTGTCTTAAAGAATAATTCTGATTATTCTTAATTGAAGCCTATTCTGAGCATTGGATGCTGCAGCAGCAAGAATAAGCGGATTTTCAAACAACTACAAGGAACGTATTATGTTAGGAAAAATGATGTATCAGCCGTTGCTGATCAGTGGTCTAATCGAACACGCTGCCCGTTATCATGGCGATACGGCAGTTCTGTCCAAAGAAGTCGACGGACAGATGACTCATACTAATTGGCTTACTGTCTCAGATAATTCAAAACGATTGGCCAATGCGCTAGCTGCATTAGGACTTCAATCGTCAGAGCGCATAGCGACTCTGGCTTGGAATAACCGTCGACACTTAGAAGCTTGGTATGCAATTTCAGGCAGTGGCATGGTTTGCCATACTATCAACCCACGTTTGTTCCCCGAGCAGCTCAGTTATATTATCAATGACGCTGATGATCGCGTACTATTTTTTGATACTACTTTCTTACCTTTAATTATGGCAATCAAAGAAGAGATTAAAGGTGTTGAGTACTTCATTTGTTTGAGTGATCGAGACGAGAGTATTGTAGAAAAACTGCCTAATGTATTGTTCTTTGATGAGCTGCTAGCAGAAAACGCTACTGACTTTGACTGGCCTCAATTCGATGAAGCGACTGCCAGCTCTTTATGCTATACATCAGGCACTACGGGCAACCCTAAAGGGATTTTGTATACTCATCGTTCTTCTGTGCTACATGCAATGGCATTATGCATGCCTGATGTCTCTGCTCTATCAGCACAGGACGTCTTGTTACCTGTAGTACCGATGTTCCATGTCAATGCGTGGGGCACTCCTTATGCCGCTGCATTAACTGGATGTTCTCTCATACTTCCTGGTCCCAATCTTGATGGTGACAGCCTGGTATCTCTCATCGATGATTGTCATGTCACGGTTGCTTTAGGTGTTCCAACGATTTGGCAAAGCTTATTGACCGCTGCCAAAGCCAGAGCTAGTAAGCTTGATAGTATGACGCGTACCATCGTTGGAGGGGCGGCATGTCCACCATCGGTAATCAAAACGTTCAGAGAAGATTTCAATTGCGACGCAATACATGGCTGGGGTATGACAGAAACCAGCCCACTTGGAACGATGAATCAAATAAAAGCAAAGCATAAATCGCTGAGTAAAGATGAGATTAATGCGCTACGTAACTCTCAAGGTCGTCCACCTTATGGCGTTCAACTGCGTCTCATAGATACTGACGAGCCGCTACAGCGAGTTAAAGAAGATGGTCTGTCTCAAGGTCGTCTACAAATTAAAGGGCACTGGATTATCAATGATTACTACACAGAAAATCCTGATGTGATAACTGAAGACGGTTGGTTCGATACAGGTGATATTGCAACCATTGATGCCGATGGCTATATGAATATCCGTGATCGCTCAAAAGATTTGATTAAATCTGGTGGGGAGTGGATATCGTCAGTAGAGCTAGAGAATATCGCCGTCGCACATCCGCAGATAAGAATGGCAGCCGCTATTGCTGCAAAGCATAAGAAATGGGGTGAGCGTCCAGTACTGATTGTGGTCAAAGAACCAGATTCGGCGCTAGATGAGTCGCAAGTGCTCAGCTTTTACGAAGGTAAAATCGCCAGCTGGCAAATGCCCGATAAAGTCATATTTGTAGAAAACATCGTACTGAATGGCGCTGGGAAAATGGTTAAAAAAGACTTGCGTGATAACTATGGTGATGCATTATTAGCTGTTTAAAGCCATCTTAACGCTTAAATACGTAGAGTAGATAGGTTGTTTTGATAGTAGTGGTATAGGTGGGTAGAGCGTTTAAATACGTCAACATCTATATCACTTATTAGGGTCATTATTAAAGGAAAATATTTAGAAGTTAATATATTAGATATATAGATAGAGTATAGAACGCCAGATACAACAAAGCCCCTGATGTCAGGGGCTTTAGCTGCTCTATAAGATAGTATAGGACTATGTAATGGTACCCGGAGCCGGACTTGAACCGGCACGCTATTGCTAGCGAGGGATTTTAAATCCCTTGTGTCTACCAATTTCACCACCCGGGCAAAACTTGTTTTATCTAAATTGTAAACTAGCTGATAGACCATCTAGTTACTAGATAAGTGGTCGCTATTATAATCGGTTATGATAATAATGCAAGCCAAAATTAACGTAAAGTTAATAAATAATTGGAGGCTGGAGTCGGAATCGAACCGGCGTTAACGGAGTTGCAGTCCGCTGCATGACCACTCTGCCATCCAGCCAATCAAGGTCGCCTATATTAGCAAAAATATAGTAAATTACAAGTCCTTTTTTCGTTAAAAACAGGTTATTTATTATCTTATATATATTTAGCCTTAATTTAGAGGCATTTAAGCTATTAATTGGCTTTTTCAAATCATTAGAAAGCTAGTACTCAATGGTGATTGCTTAAAATATAATGGTGATAATAGGCTAAACAATATCTCTATTGTCACGTTTGGCGTTTTTAACATCGCGATAAGTAGCCGTGCAAATTAATATCAGTACGCCAAGAGTAATAGCAGGCCAGATTAAGATATATAAGCCGTAGATAAAAACGTTGTCCATGGTATCTCCTTATAATATTGCTAAGTAATGATTAGCCAGATATTAGTGACTAATCATTACTCAGATAAAGCGAATCTAATTTAAGATTTAGGTGACGAGAGGGTTTCTGACTTTTTATCGTAATTGCCCACTCGCTGCTTAATTAAATCAAAATCGAAGTGCTCATCTCCCATCAAACTAACAATGACACAGACGACCGTACTGGCGCCGTAAGCTGTTAGAGAAGCTAGTAAGACCATATACTGACGTAAGAAGCCAGTGGCAAAAATAAGCATCAACACTAGCGTGATAGCTGCGGCTACCATGCCAATCTTACGACCTAAGAACCCAAAGACCATTAGCCCAATAACGACTGCTGCGCCGACACTAGATAGCATTTCAAAGAATAACGCAGTGGCACCTGTAATGGGAACCAACTCAAAGCGAGCAACGCAGAATAAAAGAAGACCAACGATAACTGCTGAGGTAAAGGCGGTATTGGTGACGCGATTCCAAAACACACTAGCGATAACAGGGAAGACAATAGCGCCCCATAGTGCACCAACGAATACTAGCATGACCAGAATATCAAGCTTAAAGCTCGCAAAGATGAGTCCAGTCGCTGTCGCCACAATCATTGTACCGCGACCAATTAGCATCATCGTTTTAGGTTTTACATGCCCTTTTTTAGCAATGTTTTTACCGTAGACATCCGCCATCATAATGGTTGATAGCGCGGATAAATCTGAGTCAGCGGTTGAGGACAATGACCCAATCACTAAGATAAAAAACAAGGCAATAAAGACGGGATGTAGATAAGTACTAACCATCTGAGGGATTAGGTTGTTCATATTGCCATCAAGTGGTTCAACACCAATAGTAACTGCCATTAACCCAATCATACCAAGGCCGATGACGATACCGGCATAGCCAACCGTAGCAGTGACAAAAGTTGCTTTGATTTTGGTTTTATCAATTGCAAATAGGCGCTGAGTGATGGTTTGATTACCGATAGCGTATGCCAATACGGCGACAAAATAAGGCGCACCTTGTTGGAAGAATGCTTCAGAAGAGAAAAAATTCTGTTGCTCCAAGGTCAGGTTCGACAGTCCACTGACCATGACCTCAGGGCCGCCCATAGCAAATAATACTGCCGGGATAATGACGATACCAATCGCCATCAAAGCAACCAATTGGGCAAAATCGGTAAAAACAGATGCTCGAAAGCCTGACGTCAATGTATAACTTAGAACACCAATACCTGCAATCATGACACCTGTTTGGAACGATAACGGTGATAGAACAGATACCAATGCGCCAGCAGCAGTGAAGTTGACCATCAAGCTAATTAAACTGCCCATAATGTTGGATATGGCTAAGATTAATTGGCTTGATGAACCGTGGCGGGCATGGATAAGCTCACCCAGTGTATGGCCATCTGGTGCCAGTTCACGAAAGCGCATGCCAAAGGGATAGATGAATAAAATCATCAACGCGCCCCAAAAACCGTAGTGTATCGGCCCTGATACTCCATATTTATAGCCAGAGGTGGCAGCAGCATAAAATGAGGCTGCCCAGATCCAAGTGGCGGTCATACTGGCTGCACCCATGCCGAAACCAACACCATGACCTGCGACCATAAAGCCAGAAGTTGTCTCTTTGTCTTTTTTAATTAATAAAGACAGTAAGTAGGTACCGCCATAAAATGCTAATAACAATAAAATAATCGACAATGATGAAAATTGGAACAACGACTCAGTTTTCAAACTCAGACCTCGCAATTGTTAGTTAATGAATAAAGTTAGGTAATATGAAAGATACCAAACCATTAGGAATGCAATAGGGTTAGCATCACCTATGCATTAGATATATGTGGCTACTGTAAGTAGCGTAAATGTTAGCTGTATTGGTAAGTTGCTATCAACAATTCACTTCCGATTTGACGAATTACAGAGTGTCGAATTAAAGAAAGCAAAAATAATAGGCACGAGTAAATGGACAAACCATTACGCCATTAATATGCATACACAAAGGTAGCTGAGTGCTAAAGAAACCTCATGTGATGAGCATCTATAGCGGAACTACGAATAAGCACTAAGCCATGATTGCATGACCCGAACTCGGTTTAGACAGCCTTATTAGCTGTAATAAGCAATAGGTAAAAAATCTTTTTCTAGCTATTGCAATTGAGGTATTACTGAGTGGCACTAATAAATAAAATTACAGGTTTGTTAAGTGCTTGTAACATTTCTGAGGAACAAGAGTAACCTATTATGTTGCTAACCTCAAACATTATCCGGTAGTTATCAGACAATGATCGAAGATGACATACAAGTGTTTATTTAAAAGAGTTCAATAAGATATTGAAAGATAAGAGGTTGTTATGGCCAATATTGAATGATATATCGCTATTAGTTAAATTATGATTATGAGTAATTAACTGAAAGTTTCATTAGAAAGAAAGGGATAGTTAGTGATAGATGGTTGTTCTCGATGAACAAGTAGAAGTGAGTTTTTAGATACTATCTTGTTTGGTATAGTAGGTGACTCGGTTATCACGTAAGAATCCAGCCAACCCTAGGCCGTAACGTTTGGCCACGCGTACTGCTGTACTGGTAGGGGCTGACATGCCAACCAGCCAAGGAATTTGACTTCGAATGGATTTTTGAACCAGTTCAATAGATAGACGCGAAGTCATGAGTACACAGCTAGTATCTATTTTTTGGCGTAATTGCCAGCCTATAAGTTTATCAAGTGCATTATGGCGACCTACGTCTTCAAATAAATATAACTGCTGATTGTAGATTGTCGCTGCGGCATGCACCGCACCTGTCAGTTGGTGTGTATGTTGTGCGGCGTCCACTTGTTGACGCAGTGCTAATAGGTAGTCGAGGCTGGGCGCGGTTGTCTGAGAGTTATCAATGTTATTCTGTTGGCTAGGTTCATGTTTTAAATGACCCTGTGAGTACACGCTTAAATCAGGCAAAGCTTGCGTCAATCCAGTAATACCGCACATACCGCAGCCTGTACGTCCTGCGAGCTGACGTTTTTGTGCTTGGATACGTTGATGACAGCGCTGACTTAATACCAACTCTACGACATAGATATCGTAATCTTGGAGTTGCTGTAAGCTTTGCTCAACTGATGCTGAATCAAAATCTTCTTCACTCGAATCTTGAGCAAACTTTTGGTAGCTAGCAAGATTTGCAAGGTGAGTCACTTCCCAGTCGAGCAATTCGTGACTGTGTTGAATTAAGCCTTCGCTAAATAAGAACCCAACCGCCAAATACTCTAGTTGGTGAGGACTGGCCATCAGCACAGCATAATGAATACCATTAATAACGATTGAGACCGCAGCTTCAACTGCTAAGCTGGTGGTCTGAGATTCGATTTGAATGGGAGGGTCATTGTTAGAGTCGCTACTAGTTGACGGATAATGATGCTTTTGAGCCAAATGACTACGAGAAAGAGGTGTCTCTGACAAACCGTCATTATCAGGTGCCTTAGGTGAAACTCTCTTAGTGTCAGTTGAATTGTCTATCATAACGGAATCGGCAAAAACTCCACTTTGTTCAGCATTATCTTCGATTGTTATCACGTTTAATCATTGCCTAAAAGTATGAGGGTGTTGATGGTTATCTAGAGGAGTAGCCAATGAAAACGACACTTTCATTGGCTACTCATATTATGGCTTACGCAGGCGTAGCTATCGATGTGTTTGCTTCTACACGCTCCAAGACGACGGTCGTCGATTTGTACGCTGGGATATGGGAGTCTGGCGCATGTGTTTCTAAATCAAAAAGGTCATTGCACTCAGGGTAGTAAGCGGCAACAGCATTAGAGGCAATATCCATTTCGCTCAATACCAATGGGCCTAATACGCGTGGCTGCTCTAGACTGTCTTTAGCACGCTGACGAGTGACCATCACACGGTCACCTTTTTGCCACCCCAGACGGCTTATCTCGTCGGGATGCATAAATAGCACATCACGGCGATCCGTTTGACGATAACGGTCTTTAAACCCAAAAATCATGGTGTTGAATTGATCATGGCTACGGACACTGGTTAATTGCCAAATTTTTTGCGCTGGCTTTTCATGGTTATCCGTATCGTTTGCGGCCGCCATTTGTGCTGCGACAAAAGTAATCGGATATTGTGGCACTTCAAATTGGGCTTTGCCGCTTTCGGTATTCCATACATGATGACGCGCTGCATGATACAAATGGAAGCCACGTTCAGAAGTGCGAATACGCTGATTAAAGTCTTCAAAACCATTAATAGCTTGAGCGATATAGTCTCGAATAATATCGAAATCTTCACCCATCGCAAGCCAAGGAATAGCCGAGTCAGCGCCGAGTACATGAGTCGCAATATCCGCCACGATTTGCGCTTCAGATTTCAAGGTATCACTGACAGGTTTGAGCTTGCCTTGAGTGGGCACAACCTGACACATAGAGTCTTCGATAGTGGCAAACTGCTCACCTTTAGTTGTAATGATACGCTCAGTACGTCCTAAGCAAGGCAGAATTAAATTGTTTGCACCAGGATATAGCATTGTCTCATTGAGCTTAGTACCGACAAATATATTAAGCTGAGTAGTGGTTAAGGCTTGCTCAATAGCGCTAGTATCAGGTGCGGCTACTGCGTAATTACCGCCCATACCCATAAAGACTTTTAGTTTACCAGCGATAAGCGCCTTGGCGCCTGTGACGACATCATAGCCATGTTCTTGTGGCATAGGATGCTCAAACACACGCTCTAAACTGTCTAGTAAGCTTTTGCTAGGACGCTCATGGATACCCATGGTGCGATCGCCCTGTACGTTGGAATGTCCACGCACTGGAGATGCACCTGCACCATCGATACCAATCATGCCCATCAGCAGGAGTAAGTTAGTAATCATCGCGACATTGTCATCACCCTGCACGTGCTGAGTAATACCCATACCCCAAGTGCAAATCGTTGCAGGACTGTTAGCTACTAGCTCAGCAAGATTGACAATATCTGCTTGAGAAATACCGCAGCCAAGGGTGATATCTGTCCATGATTGCTCTGTTAGCCACTGTTTTAGAGGTTCAAAACCTGAAGTATGAGTGGTAATAAAATCCTGATTTATTTTATCGTTTTCGATCAACCATTTAGCAATACCCGTCAATAACGCTGCATCACCACCAATTTGAATTTGAATAACATCGTCGACTACATCATTGCTTTGACCAGCTGCCATATGAGTTGGCTTTTGCGGGTTTCTAAACTTGCTTAATCCTTGCTCACGCATCGGATTGATTGAAATAACTCGGCACCCTTGCTCATGTGCGTGTGCAAGCATCTCGAGCATACGTGGATGATTGGTCGCTGGGTTTTGTCCAAACATTAGTATCAGTTTAGCCTGCTCAAAATCTTCTAGCATTACCGTTGCTTTACCAATACCTAGCTGTTTACTTAGCATGACAGAGGTTGGCTCGTGACACATATTTGAGCAATCAGGTAAATTATTGGTACCAAAGCAGCGTACAAATAACTGAAATAAGAAGGCGGGCTCATTAGTCACACGGCCTGACGTATAAAATAATGCTTCATCAGGTGATTCAAGCTGTCCTAACTGCTCAGCAATTAAGCTATAAGCAGTTTCCCAAGGAATAGGAACGTAGCGATCCTGCGCTGCATCATAATACATTGGCTCTGATAAGCGACCACTATGCTCAAGCTCATAACCAGTCCAACTCTGTAATTCAGTAACAGTATGTCTCGCAAAAAACTCGGCATCTGCTTTGTGAGTCATGGTCTCACTGGCAATGACCTTGATACCATTCTCACAGACATCAATAGCCTTATAGGATTTATGGTCAGGCCAGGCACATCCTGGGCAGTCAAATCCACCTTGAGGTTGATTGCTTTTGAATACGCTGATGCCGCCGCGCAAAAATGTCTTATAGTCCATGAGCTTTTGGGTAGATGAGATCAGCGCAGGCCAACCAGCAGCAGGATGGGAATAAATAGGGATTTTACGCATGACAGACCTCATATATAAATGATAACAGCGAAGTTTTGATAGACAACAACTATATAACGGAGCGTGTGAAGATTGTAGAACTATTAACTATAGATAACAAAAAAATTTAGAAGAAGCTGAGTTTTTTTAAAGATTGATAGTTCATAAAGACATAAAAAAAACGCCCATTTACAAGGCGTTTTTTATTTTAGAATTCAAATGTGGCTGTTTTAAAAAATCAACTCAAGATTAAACTATCATCTTCAACTTTTTCGCCGCGCGTCTGCTCAAACATGTCTAGCAAATCATGCACAGTCATGCCTTTGCGAATGTCACCAGATACATCTAAGACCACTTGACCTTGGTGCAGCATAACGGTGCGTGTACCATGTGCCAGTGCTTGTTGCATAGAGTGAGTAACCATCATCGTGGTTAATTTATTATCCGTGACAATCTTATCGGTCAATTCTAAGACAAATGCTGCAGTCTTTGGATCAAGAGCCGCAGTATGCTCATCAAGTAGCAAGATTTTAGAGGGCTGCAATGATGCCATCAGCAGACTGACCGCTTGACGTTGACCGCCAGAGAGCAGACCCATACGATCGGTAAGACGATTTTCTAAACCTAGCTTTAAGACTGATAGCTTTTCTCGGAACAAATCACGGTTATTCTGATTTAAAGCAACTTTCAAACCGCGATTGCCACCGCGCTTGTAGGCCAGTGCCATATTTTCTTCGATCGTTAGCGCTTCACAAGTTCCCGCCATTGGGTCCTGAAAAACACGAGCAACCCAATGCGCGCGTTGATGGGCAGACTTTTTGGTTACATCAATACCATTTAGCAGGATTGAGCCACTATCGACGCGCGTTGTACCGCTTACCGCGTTCAAAAAAGTAGATTTACCTGCACCATTGGTACCGATGACAGTGACAAATTCACCGTCAGCAATGTTTAAACTGATACCACGTAGGGCAGGGTTTTCAATCGGCGTGCCTGGGTTAAAGGTCAACCGTAAATCGGTGGCTTGCATCATAATCGTTATTCCTTATTGTCTCTTCAAGCGTCGCAAGTGTTATAAATACTTGCTTTGATTATCATTAGGCGCGAACTCTGCGTGATAAAAACTTGGTTTTCGCTTTTGGCAATACCAAGGCTAATACCACGAGCAATGCGGTAATCAAGTTCAAATCCTGCGGACCAAAGCCGATACTACGTAGCGTATCGCTTGATAGTGCGACCTGAATGAACAGCTTGTACAATACCGCACCGATAACAACGGCAAAGGTAATCAGCCAGATACGCTTGGCAGGAATGATCGTCTCACCGATGATGACCGCTGCTAGACCAATAACAATCGTACCGATACCAATCGAGATATCTGCGCCACCCTGAGTCTGGACAAACAACGCACCTGCTAGGGCAATCAAACCGTTAGAAATCGCCATGCCGACAATGGTCATCCATGAAGTGTTAATACCCTGCGCCTGTGCCATTCTCAGGTTTGAGCCAGTAGCACGCATCGATAGACCTGTCTCGGTGCTATAAAACCAGTTCAGAAATAACATGGCAGCCACCACAACGACACCAATAATGAGGCAGCGCATCCAATAACCATTACCATCAGTCACCAAGCTGCTAAACACTGTGGTTTCACCAAGGAGGG
This sequence comes from Psychrobacter sp. AOP7-A1-24, assembly GCF_052376235.1. Taxonomy (NCBI): domain Bacteria; kingdom Pseudomonadati; phylum Pseudomonadota; class Gammaproteobacteria; order Moraxellales; family Moraxellaceae; genus Psychrobacter; species Psychrobacter sp. AOP7-A1-24. Next base: position 10,309 of record NZ_JBQSVM010000045.1, read on the forward strand.
GTAGGTTTGGTGCGCCCATGATACGTAGGTTGACAGAATATAAGGCAACCATAACCAAGATACTGGCAAGCAGTTGCAAAATGCCAAGTTTGACATGCAACCACGCAGTGACGATACCAGCGACTGAACCTGCTAGCATACCAAAAGCACAGGCCAACCATGGGTTGATACCAGCGATGATAGAAATACCAGCGACTGCGCCACCTAACGGAAAACTACCGTCAGCGGTCAAATCTGGAAAGTCGAGCGTACGAAATGAGATAAGCACACCGAGTGCTACTAGGCCATAAATCAGACCACTTTCAAGCGCACCAAAAAAAGCAATTAAAGACATAAGAGATCAGTAAGTCATAACCAAGTGTTTAGCGTATGGTACCAAGATAAGTAAATGGCAATGGCCAAAATCATCTACCTGCTAAACAGCTAAGCGGTGAATTTAACAGATTAAGCAATCTGCAGTTAGGGTAAACCAAAACATGTCACGATTAACAACGATCATAAGCTACCTTGGTTTGAAGCGATGGTTCAGGATATTGCAATGTAATCAATAAACTTATCCTCTACTCAACAAGTATCAGATAAATAGCGAGACAAATACAGTACTATTAAACACGCTTGCAAAAAAAGACTCTGTTTAGACAAGAAGCCCAGCCTAATGACTCATAGCTGGGTTTCTTGTTCAATCATTGGCAGTGTATTTTAAGGTATACAACACATTATTGCTTAGTGTCGCTATCCTATTCATACCTACTATTTTAAGCCAAATACAAAGGTGCGTTATTCTATCACTTCTTTTGCATTATCGATAACTGCTTGAGGCAAAGTGATGCCTTCTTCTTTAGCGTGCTTTGGACTAACGTATAAATCAAGCGCTTGTGGCGTATAAACAGGGATAGCGCCTGCTTCTTCACCGTTTAAGATACGTACAACAATTTTACCAGTTTCACGGCCAAGCTCGTAGTAATTCACGCCTAGAGCAGCAACCGCACCGCGCTCAACTGAGCTGGTGTCTGAGGCGATAAGAGGGATCTTACTTTGTTTGGCAATTTGATAGAGTGATTCGTACGCTGATACCACGTTGTTGTCGGTTGAGGTGTAGATCATATCAACCTTACCTTCGAGACTACGGGCTGCCATTGCGATGTCATTACTACGCTGTGCAGGCGCTTCGAGTACATTAACACCTAGTGGCGTTAGCTTCTCTTTTAGATTTTTCAGGATAATCGTTGAATTGACTTCGCCTGGGCTATAGACATAACCGACGTTCTTTAATGATGGGATGATTTGACGCATCAAATCAATTTGTGGCTCATACGGTAGGGCATCCGATGCGCCTGTGACGTTGGTACCAGAGCCATCTAGCTTAGGTACCAGTTTTGCGGCTACAGGATCAGTAACTGCTGAGAATACCAATGGAATGCTGCTAGTAGAAGCGGCAACAGACTGAGCAGATGGTGTGGCAATAGCAACGATAACATCTGGTGCATCAGCGACAAATTGCTTGGCAATCTGACCGGCAGTAGCAGTGTTTCCTTGCGCGCTTTGGAAATTAACGGTGAGGTTTTCACCGTCTGTGAATCCTGCTTCATTTAACTCGTCGATGACACCTTTACGTACATCATCAAGCGCTGGATGTTCGACGATAGCGGTAATGGCAACGGCCTTCATAGCTGTCGCTGCATCACCAGTAGCAGCATCCGTGGTGCCATCATCTTGTGCTGATTGGTTACAACCAGTCAAGATAGCAGTACATACACCGCCCAATAATAAAGCCTTACCAAAATTAAAACGACCAAAACGATTTTGAGACAACATGGGTCTTACTCCTAAAATAATAGTGTGTCCATACACAATATAAATAATTGACGAGCTAATAGAGAACTTACTGCTTTTTATTTGGTTTCGGCATCAATATCAACATTAATGGCGTTGTTTAGTAACTCTGCTGGCAAGCTGACACCTTGCGTTTGAGCATGCTTAGGACTGACATATAAGGTCAGATCATTCATGACTTCAGGTTTGATGGTATTGACTGCTTCACCATTCAACACGCGATATACCATCTTGCCAGTGGTACGACCAAAATCATAATCATTAACACCAAGCGCAGCAGTTGCGCCGCGTTTTACACTGAATTCATCAGACGCGATAATCGGTAACTTTAGCTCATTCGCCGCTTGGGTCATGGCCTCAAAGGCAGAAGCGACATTGTTGTCAAATGAGGTATAGATGATATCAGCACGCCCTTGCAAACTGCGCGTTGCCATACCAATATCCGTTGGGCGATTGGCAGGAATGTCTAGTAGTGATAGACCTCGTGCTGGCAGAGCTTGTTTTAGATTTTCACGCAATGATACTGAGTTTGCCTCACCTGGGCTATAGACATAGCCGATGGTTTTTAGGTCAGGTTTTATTTGCTGCAACAAATCCAACTGCGGCTCTAGTGGTAGTTGGCTTGATAGTCCAGTTAAGTTGCTTTGGAAAGGCTCACCATCTGCTGTGATGAGCTTGGCACCTAGCGGATCTGACACAGCGGTGTAAATAATAGGGATAGTCGTCGTCGCGGCTACCACGGACTGCGCAGAAGGTGTCGATATTGCTACGATTGCGTCAGGACTGTCTCCTGCAAATTGCTTGGCAATCTGTCCTGCAGTTGCTGTATTGCCTTGCGCACTTTGGAAGTTAACCGTTAGGTTTTGCCCTTCGACATAGCCATTATCTGCCAACTCATCAATAATCCCGCGGCGCATATCATCTAGTGATGGATGCTCAACGATTTGAGTAATGGCGATTGATTTGGCAGGTTTGTCTGTAGCCGTGCTATTTTCAGCAGTCGCTGCGGTCTCGGTAGAGGAGTTTGAGCAGCCGATTAGTCCAAGTGTACTAATGGCACTGAGAGCAACGCCATATAGGCTTAAGCGTAGAGTAGAAGCGATAGTCATTATTAGGTTAACTCATAGGTTATATCAATCGTAAAAACCAAGCAATTACAGCTAAACTTACTAGCTTATATGGTAGTAATTTTCTCATCTGTCTGGTGTACTTTGGTTTTTTGTCATGATATTGAAGAATGCAGATTAGCCAAGTCAATGCTACGTTGATGCTGAGATAGCAGGCTAACAATTAAATAAAGTAATCGTTCCATCGATTATTATGTTTATATTATGACAGTAATGTAAGTTATCGCAATAAAAAATTGATTTGTGGCAGTCATGGTGATGGAAAGTAAAAAAATCATCACTTCTTTTTATCTTACTAAGAGACGTAATGAAGTAAAGCTCTTGTGTGGATCCAATTATAGATGATGCCATTAGGGTGCTTTTGTTTGCTGAGACCATATGCAAAAGGCTTACACCCTAGCAACGCATCTATTACGTACTCACTTCATAATTAACGTAAGATAATTTTCATATGAGAAACATAATAGGTCTAAGATTAATCCAGTCGTTAAGCGGACATCGTACTGACATAGTGGACATGAAATAGACGCTATTGTTTATCTAACTTTCTCGGATGACCATTTTAAGGATAATATTATGAACACTGCTAATCTTAAATTGTTAACCATCGCTAGTATCACGGCTACTTCTTTGATTGGATTGCCTGCTGTGGCAAAAAATGGTCATGGAAACGGACATGGTAATAGCAAAGGTAACTCTGCCCATATCAGTAAAAACTATAAGCATAATGGCAATGCCCACCCAAGTATTAACGCCTATCGCAATGCCAGTCCAAACGCCTCATTTAAGCGTAATCTTGATAAGTACGGTTATAGAGTAGTCGGCAAGATTGATAGAAGAGATTATGATCGCTCTGTCATTTTAGACCGTTATGATGACCGTTACGTTCGTATTCGTACGCCAGAAAATAACATTGTGACAGTGATTAATGATACATTGCAGATTATCGATATTTTGAGTAGATAAGTATAAGGCTTGGTTTTTAGTCATTTGATAAATCAACCATAAAAAAAGATGCCACTTAGGGCATCTTTTTTATTTTTTAATCTTAAAAATAACCGTTAAGCCAGTACATCACCAACAACACAAGCATCTGGTAATGTAACGACGGTTAAGCCTGTCTTTGGCTCACCAGTTGACAATACCATGCCTTCTGATACGCCAAATTTCATCTTACGTGGGGCAAGGTTGGTCACACAAACAACCTTTTTATTGACCAATTGCTCTGGCTCATAAAACTTGCGGATGCCGCTAAACACGTTGCGTGGTTTGTCTTCACCAACATCTAGCGTGAACTGTAGTAGTTTATCAGCACCTTCTACATGGTTACACTCTAAGACGTGTGCTACTTTCATCTCAACTTTGGCAAAGTCTTCGATACCAATGTAGTCAGTTTGCTCAGTATCTGTTGTCTGCGCTTTGTCTTTTGCGGCAGGCTTGCTACTATCAGTCGTGGCAGTAGCGTCTGTTTGTGCTAGAGAGGCTTTTGAATTTTCTACCATCGCGTCAATGTCTTTCGCTTCGATACGCTGCATCAATGGTTTGAATTTATTGATTTTGTGTCCAAGTAACCACTCATTACGACTGGCAAAGCTGAGGTCATCAAGATTCAAAAACTCTTTGGCATTGGCAGTCAGTTCAGGTAGTACTGGCGCAAGATAAACCATCAATTGACGGAAAATATTGATAGCGACCGAGCAGACGTCTTGAACTTCTTGCTCTGTGCCCTCGATCTTAGCAAGCGACCACGGTTTTTTCTCATCAATATATTCATTGGCTTTATCTGCACATTGCATGATTAAACGCATGGCACGAGAGAATTCGCGGTTTTCATAGGCCGCAGCAATCTCATCACCAGTTTTGGTAATGTCTTCTAATAACGCTGACTCGACGCAAACTTCTGACAGCATACCGTCGTACTTCTTCACCAAGAACCCAGCACTACGACTGGCGATATTGACGACTTTACCAACCAAGTCAGAATTGACCTTTTGCATAAAATCATTTAGATCGAAATTAATATCTTCAACTTTGTCAGACAGCTTACTGGCGAAGTAATAGCGCAGGTATTCTGGGTGCAAATGTTCCGCATAAGTTTTGGCATTGATAAAGGTGCCGCGTGACTTACTCATTTTTTCGCCATTGACCATCAAGAAACCATGGGCAAAAACACCAGTTGGCGTGCGTAACTCACTACCAGCTAGCATCGCAGGCCAAAACAAGGCATGGAAATAAACGATGTCTTTACCGATAAAGTGATAGACCTCAGTTTTTTGCTCGTTTTCTTGTGCCCAGTAACGGTCAAAATCAAGCGCTTGGTCTGTACCTGAACGCTTATCACATAGGTTTTTAAAGCTTGCCATGTAACCAACAGGTGCATCTAGCCACACATAAAAATATTTGTCTGGCTCGTCGTTTGGAGTGTCTGGGATTTGGAAACCAAAGTAAGGTGCATCGCGCGAGATGTCCCAGCTGGCTAGTCCAGAATCAAACCATTCTTGCAGCTTATTAGCCACTGACGTTTGCAAACGGTTGTCACTACGTGTCCACTCTTTTAGGAACTGTTCAAACTCTGGTAGATCAAAGAAATAGTGTTTGGACGTTTTGAGTATGGGTGTTGCGCCTGAGATAGTTGAGCGTGGATTTTTTAACTCTACGGCATTATAAGTCGTGCTGCAAACCTCACAGTTATCGCCATATTGATCTGCTGTACCACATTCTGGGCACTCTCCTTTGACAAAGCGATCGGCTAGGAACAGTTGCTTTTCAGGATCAAATAGCTGCTCAACATCTTTTGTACTGATATGACCAGCACTATTAAGACGACGATAAATCAGTTCAGAGAAATGCTTGTTTTCTTCTGAGTGAGTGGTGTAATAATTATCATAATTAATGAGGAATTTTGAGAAGTCTGCTTCGTGTGAGGCTTTGACTGCTGCAATTTGCTCTTCTGGCGTCACGCCATTGTCTTCTGCTTTGAGCATAATACCAGTGCCATGAGCATCATCTGCGCAGACATAAGTAACTTTATGGCTTTGTGCTTTCATCGCACGCACCCAAATATCAGTTTGAATATGCTCTAAAAGATGCCCCAAATGGATGTCACCATTGGCGTAGGGTAAGGCACTGGTTACTAGAATCTCACGCACTTTTATCACCTATATTTTTATATAAACGGGTTGGTTATCGAACATCTTAAGCAGTTCATCGCTCGTCGATGCGACATCGTTAATGCTAAAAACTTCTAAAAATAATGAAAATTTAAAAAGTGCGCCTATGATACCGTAATTCAGATAAATTTGTGATATTCCTTAGTAATTACTTCTCATTCGTCAGACATTTATTAACCACAAATAATAGGTTTGCATTGAATTTGGTAGTTATAAAATGGTTGTCAACTAGCCATAAAAAACCCCACTAAGCAGTATGCCAAGTGGGTTTTTAGTTCTGGATTATTAGCGTAGATACCAGTAGTTAGTCCTGTAGTTAATAATAACGAC
>NZ_JBQSVM010000046.1:0-16606 GCF_052376235.1 Psychrobacter sp. AOP7-A1-24
AATGGGTCGCCATTTTATGAAGTCTTGGGGGTCTTACTATTCAAGTCAAACGGTTGAGACAGACGAAATCACCGTACCGAGGAAAGGTAGGGTGTTAATGGAGTTTGGCAGGGTAGGGTATTACAGCAGAGCGATTGATTATAATGAAGGTAAGTGGGTGTTGATAGACTCGCTTTGATTATCTAAATTATTTCTGTATAGGATGTGGGGAAGCATTTAATTGTGCATAGGCGTATAGAATACTTGTTTCTCTAAAAGTCATAAAAATAAAGGTCTGTAGCCTACTTACCACGAAGTTATGCAAAACTAAGGAGGGTAAAAAAAGACTAATATTTTAGTGTTTTAAGCATTTATTCGTGCATAACTATTTTTTTAATAAATAGAGTTTCAGCTAATGGATAATTTACCTAACCTCTTGCCATGACTGGTCTGTAGCTAATTCTCTAAATACTTAAATGGATGAAAAACTATGGCTTATCTTCACAGATATGTGCAACTAACAAGTATGTATAATTTTCATAAAAAAGTTAATTAAAACAAATACATATGCCTATAAAAAGCATAAATATGCATAAATAAGTGCTTATTTATGCAATATTAAATGCTGCCCCATAGCGCACTTGTTTATCAGTTCCCTTGTATCTGCTGATACAAGGGATTTTGATGCCTTAAATGGTGTAGAGTGAGCTATGAGAGCTAAAGGAGACAATATGAACAAGGTTAGCTATCGCCTAGAGGAGTTGCCGCGTCTAACAGCCAAGCAGCAAGCCGACTTAGAGCATTTAGCTACGCTCAGTGATGATGATATTGATTTATCGGATATTTCGGAGATTAGTGACTGGTCAGATGCAACTCGCGGCAGTGTCGTACCGTTAGAAACTGATCAATGATTGCAGCTGATAAGTGTCGTTGGCTGTTTGACGTTGAGATAACGAGCGCGTAAACTCAAACCCTAGAAATGATTAACCCCCAGCGACGGCAATCGCTAGGGGTCGATTGAATTTTAATCCGTGTCAGCAGATATAAAACCCAAAAATCGTACCTGTATTTTATATCAGCAGGCACACCAATACAAGTGTGCGTTATGTTACTGCTACCTGAGTTATACCCAACCCTGCCCTACAAGCCTTATTGCACTGATGATTTAGGTGCTCTTAGTATCCAGCCAAAACAGATCGCTGTTAAAAAGCGCTACATCCAGCACAATCCCCCCTGTATGACCCACTTTATCGGTTTAGATATTGATCACCCACATGGCGCAATGCGCTGGGCTGAAGAATACCTGCCGCCGCCGCGCTGGACGACCCAAAACCCTGCTAACGGTCACGCTCACATCGTCTATGAGCTAGAAAAGCCAGTTTGCACCAGTGAAAACGGCAGTATCAAAGCCTTAAAATACCTAGCCGCCATACAAGCTGGACTGATCAGAGCCACTCGCGCCGATTCAGGGTACAGCAATTTCATCACCAAAAACCCGCTACATGATCATTGGCGGACTGAGGTGTGGACGGATGAAAAATATAAGCTGGACTATTTAGCTGAATTTATCGAGCTACGCGCTTTAAACACCACCGAGAAGCAAAGCGGCCTTGGTCGCAACTGCACTCTATTTGATACCGTGCGTCATTGGGCGTATAACGTCGTCAGAGAGCATCGAGGCAAGCAATGGGAGCAATGGTATCACTCAGTGCTGAATCAAGCTCTGAGCGTCAATATGGCGTTTCCTGAGCCACTACCCTACTCAGAGATCAAAGCCACTGCCAAAAGCATTGCCAAATACTGCTGGAATCGTGACGGCTACCACTATCATGAGTTTATTCACCGTCAGGCGATTAAGGGCAGTAAGGGCGGCAAAGCAAGTAATTCTTCACCAGGTGGGCTTGCTCGATCTGCAAAGTACAAGGAACAGAGAGAAAAAGCATTGCAACTAAAAGCTTTAGGCGTAAGTAATAAGCTAATTGCTCAAGAGCTACAAGTCTCTGATAGAACTGTTAGGAACTGGATGAAAAGAGATTTTTAAAAGCGGAAAGTGCAAGCCTAAATCAGATAACAGCGCTTTTTGTGTGCGGTGGAGGTTCTTTTCAGGTCAAAAAAGAAAACCCTGCACACAGGCAGGGTTTTCGCAATCGTCTAGGGGGGAGGTGTTAACCTACGATACCCCTAGCTCACAATTCAATTATAAGGCTTTATCAGTATGAATTCAATGCTTAACGCTGATGTGATCAGAAGTACCTTGTCACAGCCAAGATTATCTACTTATGAAAAATATACAGTTACTCTAGATGAGGCTCTAGAACTGTATCAATGGAATGCCAACATATCAGGTGCATTTTTTCCTTGTTTACATATTTGCGAGGTGACTATCAGAAATGCCGTTTCAGAGGTATTGTTTAAGCAACATGGTAACCAGTGGCCTTGGGAGACTGGTTTCATAAATACCCTACCCAATCCTAGACATGGCTACAACCCTAGAAACAACGTGCAGAAAGCACGAGATAAAGTGTCCGATGTGAACAAAGTCATTCCTGAGCTAAATTTTGTGTTTTGGCAAAAGATGTTCACAAGTCGTCATGATGATCAGCTGTGGTTACCTTATCTTAGGGATACTTTTCCCTATGCGCCTAGTTATAGCGACATTGCGGCGTTGAGAAGTGAGATTTATAACGATTTGGAAAAGATCAGACGGCTCAGGAATCGTATTGCTCACCATGAGCCGATTTTTAGAAGGGATCTTAATAAGGATTATGAGGTGATCATAAAATTAATTGGGTATCGCTGCTGTGATACTGCTCAGTGGTTATGCTCACACCAAAACGTAGTCTCATTATTAAACGATAAACCCAGATAGTTACACTGGCTCTAGAAGCTACTGTCACCTTCTTTAAGCTCTTTTGACACACTAGCGATCAGATGACGGGAGCAATCAGTAGTCTTTTGAATGTCACTATAGCTGAGACCAGAATTTAAGAGACTAGCAATTACCTTGCGCTTTTTAACATCTTTACCGCGACCCTTATATTTGCCTTCAGCCTTAGCTTTGGCGATACCTTGCATTTGACGGTGGCGGCGGTCTTCATAGTCTTTACGGGCAATGGCAGCGAGCATATCAAGCATCATCGAATTGATAGCTTGTAAGATACTGCTCATAAATTCGCTGCTTTTGTCTGATTGGAACGCCATAAACGAGGTGGGTAGCTCTTTTGAGACGATAGCCAGTTTTTTATCTGATAACATTTGCTTTAAGGTATCCCAATCAGCCTGATTAAGCCGTGCAAGACGGTCTATTTGCTCAACTAGGATAATATCGCCCTCAGATGCTTCATCAATGAGTGTCATCAGCTGTGGGCGCGTGAGCGTCGCTCCTGATTCATTCTCAACGTAGAAGGCTGCAATCTTGTGGCCATGCTCTTTAGCAAAGGCGGTAAGCTCAGCTTTGGCGCGGCTTGCGTCCTGCTGTTTGGTTGAGGCGCGAAGGTAGGCTCGGATCAGCACAATAGATCTCACAGACTGTTATAAGTGGTTTCATTATAGCAGTCTGTTTTATGTGGTGCTAATGGTGCTTATTCGGTCGGTTTTGGTAGTTCTGTTGGGGTATGTCCTATATTAGCTAGTGTTTTTTTGGACAGGTACAATAATAAGAGAGTGAGTGTATGTATGATGCATATATTTCACATGCAGTCGAAAGACAAAAATATCTTATGTTTTATCTGAGACTGTTGTGCCACTACAAACTATCTGGAATCGGAAAAAACGATGATTCAAACCGTTATCCATTATTTTCTACACTTTGGCATGCCGTTGATGGTTGCCTATATATTTTTTCGTGACGACTATAAACGAGTATATTTGATTCTTTTAGCCACTATGCTAGTAGACTTAGATCATTTGCTAGCCACGCCTATTTTTTCGCCCAATCGCTGTAGTATTAACTTTCATCCGCTGCATACTTATTATGCAATGGCAGCATATGCGGCTATGCTATTTCTACCTAAGACCTATAAAATAATTGGTTTGGGGTTATTGTTACATATGCTAACTGATTTGAATGACTGCGTGATGACCTATCTGAATTGTCCGCAGTGCTTGAATAAGGCTTCTGCCCGTGAGTTGGTGAAATGGTTGGTCACAGCCACGAACGCTTGATGTAGCTGTGAGCACATCGTTTAGTATTTTTCCTAACAAGCATTTTTTTAATGCATTTTCAGCGGCTAACCTAATGTGTTTTGCTGCTAGGATTTATTTAGATTATTAGTGCACGTTTTTACATCGTTTTAATAGTGCTGTAATCGCCACGGGTACGTAAAACAACTTGAACATCTGAATCGCCACGATTTCGCCAGAACCAACCGTGATTACCTGTAAATGCGGCCTCTAAAACGCCTTCATCAGAAGCAACCCCGCGACCTTTCTCATAGCTAATGGCTTTACCCAAGGCATCACCGTGAGTATCAAAATTAACCTCACCGCCAGTGACTGCCCAAGAGTAATTTGCTTTATCACCTTCAGACATTTTCATTTTAATTTCTATTCCTTCACCTGGAGTCAGGGTGAAGGGAATCTCATCACGCCACTGTCCATCAGCAACGGTAGTATCAGTAGGCGTGGTATTTATTGTTTGTTCTGTCATATTGTCAATGTCTGAGGTTTCGGTTGCTACTAAACCAGCCGCATCTGCGGCAGCTTCTTCTGCCAATTGCTGCTTAACCTGTCCCATTTCTGTCAAACGAAGCAGTTTACCAACCCCAGTTGGATCAATACCATATTCAGCTGGGAGAACTACCGTAAATAAAAGAACTATTGCTGCGATTATAGCCAGAATAGTAGATTTTATGAGTTGCTTTGAAGAAGGGAGTTCAGCCTGTAAGGGGGTATCACTGTTATACATATTAGAAATCCTTGAGTTATTGAGACATTAAATAGCCAGTAAGCTGCATGCCCACTAAAATAAATCCTGCGCTCATCATGGCAACGTTGGCGGTATAAGCGTTACGGATGAAACTTGACGTGCGTCGCCAGTAGCTCATGCCAATCAATATGATTGCTAGAGCTAATAGTTGCCCAATTTCCACACCTACGTTAAATGCGAGTAGGTTAGGTAGCAGGCCGTCAGGTGACATCTCATATTCAAGAATCTTAGTGGATAACCCAAAGCCGTGGAAAAGTCCAAATATAAGCACCGCTATTTTGGTATTTGGTTGATATCCGAACCATCGCTGGAAAGCACCAATGTTGTCTAAAGCTTTGTAAACAACAGAGAGACCAATAATTGCATCAATCAGATAACTGTTCATACCGATGTTAAAGTACACGCCTAAGATCATCGTTGTGGAATGACCCAATGCAAATAGGCTCACATAGACACCAATGTGCTTCATGCGGTAAAGAAAGAAGATGACCCCGAAGAGAAACAGTATATGGTCATATCCCGTTATCATGTGCTTAGCGCCTAAGTACATAAAGGGTAAGATATTGACTCCTGAAATCTCCTGAATATATCCTTTATCACCTGCGGTTACAGCATGAGCAAGAGCCTCATGGCTGCCGGTAATAAGACAAATAAGAAGTACTGAGAACACTAACAGACGGGTCTGCCAAGTCGCCCATGGCGAGCTTGAAAGCCTATTGAAAACATGGCTGTGCATTAAGAATCCTATGGTCTGAAAATAATGAATATGCGATGTGGAGCAATACGATAAGAACAGTTAACCCCAACCAATGGGGTAATTATGATTTGTATTACTAAGCATTTTCTTACGAACTGGTAAGTAAAATTGTGAATTTTTCGAATGCAAACCGAGCGATTAAGGAGTAAGATGATATCCCCTAGGGGGGGATTAGGTCAATAAAAAATTAAGTTTTTATCGGGTATAATTGCGCTCTCTAGAGGAAGGACACTGCCATTATGAAAAAACCGCACATACACGAGTCTCATCCAGCTGTTATCACACGCCTTAAAAAAGCGAATGGTCATCTAAGCAGTACGATAGAGATGTTGGTTGAGGGTCGAACTTGCCTTGATGTAGCCCAACAGCTGCAAGCGGTAGAAAACGCAATTCACCAAGCTAAGAAAATTTTAATCCAAGACCATTTGGATCATTGCCTTGAAGACTTATTAGGGGCTGTTGACAAAGATCAGCAGAATTCTATCAAGGAGTTCAAGGAGATAACCCGTTACCTGTAAGATCAATCGCCTGATCTAAAGAGCTCTCATGCTTAGTATCTTTGCCAACCGAACTTATCGTCATTTATTTGCCGCGCAAGTCATTGCCCTGATTGGTACTGGTCTAGCTACTGTGGCGCTAGGCCTTTTGGCTTTTGATTTGGCTGGTAATAATGCTGGGGTCGTCATGGGAGCCGCATTGGCCATCAAGATGGTTGCTTATGTTGGTATCGCACCAATCGCAGCAGCCTTTGCCGAACGACTGCCCAAACGCACGATGTTGGTATCGCTGGATGTGATACGAGCAGGTGTAGCACTGCTTTTGCCGTTTGTTTCCCAAATTTGGGAAGTTTATGTACTAATCTTTGTGTTGCAAGCAGCCTCAGCGGCCTTCACGCCGACTTTTCAGGCCACTATTCCTGATGTTCTACCTGATGAAGCGGACTATACAAAAGCCTTGTCTCTCTCACGCCTTGCGTACGATATGGAAAGTCTGGTCAGTCCTATGTTAGCGGCGGCATTACTGACAGTAATGAGTTTTCACAATCTGTTTACGGGGACAGTGCTGGGGTTTTTAGCCTCTGCCCTATTGGTAGTATCGGTGGTACTGCCCCCACATGCTATACCAGAGCGTCGTAGCATTTATGATAGAACCACGCGTGGTGTTCGAATCTATTTAGCCACACCTCGATTGCGCGGATTGCTCGCAGTCAATGTTGCCGTTTCTGCCGCAGCGTCTATGGTTTTTGTAAATACGGTTGTAATCATTCAGGGTGGCATGGGACTCACTCAGAGTGCAGTGGCATTAGCCTTAGCGAGCTTTGGCGCTGGTTCTATGATTGCTGCATTGGCTTTGCCAAGCCTACTAAGTAAGCTGACAGACCGTAGGGTCATGTTAAGCGGTGTAGGGCTGTTAGTGGTGGGTATGTTCGCTGGTACATTGATGATGGGACAAAATTCACTTATGGCCTTATGGTTCGTGTTAGGTTTGGGTTATTCTGCTGCTCAAACTCCCTCTGGCCGCTTGCTATGGCGATCCTCACATCAAGAAGATCGCCCAGCACTGTTTGCCGCTCAGTTTGCTTTATCTCATGTCAGTTGGTTGGTATTTTACCCCTTGGCAGGTTGGTTAGGTGCTCATTACAGTATGACTGTTGCTTTTGCAGTATTAGGCGGTGCTGCTGCACTAGCGGTATGGGCGGCTTTTAGAGTCTGGCCGTCTATTGATTTAACAGAGATTGAACATGAGCATTTCAATCTACCAGAGGGTCATATCCATGCTACTGGATCTCCTACACCCAACGGGATACGACATACCCATCCTTTCGTAGTCGATGACTATCATCCGCGTTGGCCGAGCTCAGGTCATTGATTTTGAATCTGTATACAAGAAGGGGGTTGCCATTGCGGAAGCATTAGTGTTTGAAAAGGGCACTACCAAGGACTTTTTCTCAAAAAAAATGATATACGGCGCTGATATTCTGAAGCTTACTATGCTACTGATTTATCAAGGCACTTTCCTAGATTCAAATAACCCTATTCAGGTTTTATTAACTTCAACAGACATATGAGACAGTTGAGGTAAGGATTCTAATAATATTTTTTTGTATTCTTCCGTACTTAAAGGGGATGGTGAGGACACTGAAAGGATGGCAGCTTGGTGGGTTGACGCAATTTTCCAGACATGAATATCGTTAATAATCGTATTTTTCTTATCGAGAGTCTGCGATATCTTCTCAAAAGTTGAAACATCAACAGATTTATCTAAAAGCACGGTACTCGATTCTTTGATCAATCCATAAGACCAGTGAAGAATCACTATTGCACCGACAATGCCCATGACAGGATCAATCCAGATGATGCCCATATATTTACCGGTTAATAACGCCACGATAGCAAGCACAGAAGTTAGGGCATCCGCTAAAACGTGTAAATAAGCCGCTTTCATATTGTGGTCATGGTCATGGTCATGGTCATGGTGATGGTCATCTTTAAGTATAAATGCCGATACTATGTTTACGATTAGACCAATAACAGCAACGATAATGGCTTCGTTAAAATATATATTATTTGGCTCTATTATTCGTTGGACTGATTCTAAAATCATTAATAATGCGACAATGGCTAATGCAATGGCACTCGCAAAACCACCGAGATAATTTACCTTGCCCGTACCAAAACTAAATAATTTATTATTAGCGTTCTTTTTAGCATACGAATAAGCAAAGATAGCGATAAGAAATGCGGCTGAATGTGTGCCCATGTGCCACCCATCAGCAAGTAATGCCATAGAGCCAGACCATGTACCAGCAGCGATCTCTAAAACCATGATTATCGTCGTCAACCAAAATACAATCTTTACTTTAGATTTGTTTTGGGCACTATCGACACCGAAATTATGAGAGTGTTCCCACTGAATACTTGATTCTTTCACGTTTTAAATCCTTAGCTGTATATAAAAAGATGGCAATCTTATGTATTATAAACATCATTAATAAATATACTACCCCCCAGTATAATGTAAGGCAATAAAATAATGTCACACACTCAAAACAGTAAGAGCAAGCTACTAGGACGTATTAGACGTATCAAAGGTCAGTCAGTAGCAATAGAAGCGTCATTAGAAGGTAATCCTGAATGCATGGCTCTTTTGCAGCAAATAGCGGCATTAAAGGGCGCGGTGAATGGCCTTATGAAAGAAGTCTTGGAAGAGCATATAAGAGAACATTTAGGGGCAGAAGACATTACCCAACAACAACGACAACAAGAGATAGAAGATGTGTTATCTATCCTAAAAACTTACCTAAAGTAAAAAGATAAAAGTCTTTCAAAAAGAATGATTTTTTCATGTTGAAAGGTACACTGCTATGTACAATGAGCTGCTGTAAATAATGTAGGCTATTGTTATCATTAGCCTACAGCTGAAGGTTTAAGTCCTCACTAGGGAACTGAACCAGTGAAAGTACCTAATTGCTTGCTTATAGGTATACTTACTTAGAAAAACGGTATTACCTCTATAGATAATTTAATGATTTCTATGATCAAAAACAAAATATCTACAACTAAGGAGAGTGTGTCTAGATTTTTCATGAGGGTTTCCCTTTTATACATTGAAGGTGGTTGGTATTGTCTTTCAATAACTTACGACTGATATTTTATTGAACATCAGAAAATCGGACTAAATGAGGCGGTTCAGGTGCTAATTATCTAAAAATAACAATAGATACTCGATGTCAATCACGGTGTATTGCACGTAATACACCGCAAATAGTTGATCTCCCAGTTATAACTCTCATTTTACTGACATTGATTGCTTAATCTTACGGGACAGAGTTCCGATATCGTTATTAAAGTCCTTTACTGTAAGCCCAACAAGTACGCTTGGCGTGTATTGGGCAAATCCACGCTATCCGTTGATGTATCGAATTAGAGCCATTATTTCCGATCCGCCTAATACTATTATGAATGACCTTTTTACTAGGCTTTGAGGGGTGTTCCGCGCCTCTCTCTCATACGTAAATCACTAAATTTCAGGCACAAAAAAACCTTTAGTTACCTCTAACTAAAGGTCAGTGGCGCTTAATAAGATTTTTAGATCGTGGCTCTAAGCCTCAGCTATCTGCTTTAGCAAGAACTCAACGCGACTCGCATCATCCCCTTTGCCTTTATAGCCATACGCCTTATCCACTGTCTTATCCAGCGCAGCATGGGCTTTAGTTAGCTCAGGATAAGGATCAATCATATATGTATTGTATAGCTTGGCTAAAGTAGGTGCGTCTTCACTACCGTCTTGATAGAGCTTACGAGCGTCTAAGACCGCTTGTGCGGCTTTGGCAATGTCATCACGCGCTTTGGTCGCCTTGCTGCTGTCATCTTCTGCCATAAATGGATAAGGGAAGTTGTTATAAACGATAGTATTTGAATAATTATATCGACTCTCTAGGCGTCCAGCTGTTAGCCGCATAAAGGCATTGTGCATACCACTTGATAAAACCCCAAAATGATAGGTTTGAGCATTAGTAATGATATATATTTTATTGCCTGCAATTACATCAGCATCCAAAAACCCGACAGGTAAAAACTTTCTATTTTCTGATGAAACTGTTGGCAATCCTATGTATGGACTGTTTGTATGTCTGCGCTCATCAAAAAGATGTGGTGTCTCAGCCTTTTTAACAGTAGCCGCTTTAGTGCTTGATAGCCTTGATTTTTTAACGTTTTCTATACGGCTTTGCACTAAAGGCATTTTTTTCAAGTCCTTATTAAGCTCTACAGGATCACAGCCATCAAACCAAAGACACCATCTTGTCACATCATTCAAAAACTCATAACCCATCATATAGCGCTTAATATACTTTTCCGATAACGGCTCTGATGCTATTAACTCCTTATATTCTTCGTCCGATAATAACAAGTTACCGCCATCAGTAGGCTGGTTTCCTCGTGACATTTCTAACTCATTAGAAACCTGCTTTTTCGAGCGGTCGAAAAAAACCAAAGCACTATCAATTAAATATCCATTAATTAGTTTCGCTTTGTTTGGATGAGGCTCACCAGCAATATCATCATAGCTAAAGATGGTTTTTGCTTTACGTTCATACGTTGAATAGCCTACGATGACGCAATGCACTCCTGCAACACCTTTGCCCTCATTTGTCCATTTGAACGTATGGTGAGCAAAGTTAATATAACCCCTGCTTTTTTCAAGTAAATACTGCCACAAGTTAGCTACATGCTCACCTTGAACAATAGAGTTTGTTGATACAAACGCAGTTTCTATATGATGCTCTTGTTTTGTGACCGATTGCATATAGTGCATGGCTTTAACGTACCACCCTGCTACATAATCCAAAGATTTATATTTTCTAATATCACTTGCTACGTGCGCCATATCTGCTTTTTGTTCTTTATTTTGATAGGTATAACCAATGAACGGTGGATTACCCATCACAAAATCGCACTCATTGGCCGCTAGAACGTCCTCCCAGTCTATCTGTAGGGCATTCCCCTCAGTAATGTGTGGACTGTACACAATAGGCGTTGTAGGGCGCGTGGTACCAAATAGTGCTGCTGTCGCTTCGTTTAACTGATGATCGGTGATCCACATCGCCACCCTTGCAATATGCGCGGCGTGTGGCTCAATCTCAATGCCATAGAACTGATCAACGGTCACTTGGCACATACTGCTAATATCAAGTAGCCCCCTTTCATCGCCATAAATCTGAGCAATAAGCTGGTTTTCTAGTAGGCGTAGCTCTCGATAGGCGATGATAAGGAAGTTACCGCAGCCGCAAGCTGGGTCAAAAAACTTGAGCTTGGGCAGTTTGTTGTAAAGCCTGATTGCGCGTGGCTTGTCTTTAGCGCACTTGGCGAACTCGTCACGCAAGTCTTGCAGAAATAAGGAATTGATGACCTTTAAGATATTTTTCTCACTGGTGTAGTGAGCGCCGAACTCGCGGCGTTTGTCATCGCTATTATCAGTGCTATCTATATCAAGGACGCTTTGGAACATTGAACCGAAAATAGCAGGGCTGATCTCGCTCCAATCAAGGCCATTACAGTCAACAACGAGGTTATACAGGTTTTCATCAAAGTAAGGAATGCTGATGGTATCAGCGAACAGATCGCCGTTAATGTAGGCAAAATCAGCGTAGTGCTGTGGCAGACGGCTTGATCGGTTTTCAGTGTTTAGCGTATCGAATAGGGTGCTAAATACTTCGTTGAGGTTGCTACCATCAGGGTTTGCGTGGTTTTTAAGTAAGCCATGCAAAAGGTTGTTTTGCCCAAAGATGCCAGTATCATCAGCGAAGAAACAGAATATCAGACGCGTTAAGAATAGTGCCAGCTCGTCCGCATCCACACCGTCATTGATAAAAGCTTGATGCAGTTTGGCCACCATTTCGGTTGCCTGACGGTTAATCGGGTTTTCCTCGATGATCTCCGTCATTTCAGTGCTAGGCACTAAAAAGCCTAGCCATTCAGCGTTTTTAGGTAAGTCAGTTAAAGCGCATTTATACTCTTTGATGTTTAAAGGGTTATCAAGATCAAAGATCCACAGCTCATCAAAGTTGCAAAGCACGATGTAGCGCGGCTTGTCAGCATTGCTTAGGCGTTCATAGTATTTGCTAACTTGGTTATAGGCTTTGTTTAAATCAACGCCGCGACTTTTTTGCTCAATCATCACAAGCTTTGGAATAAAGGCATCCACGTACTTTTGTGACTTGTCTTTTTTGAGACGATGCTCAAACGCTTTTAGCTGTGTCTGACCTGCTACGCCGTAAGCATTGAATACTTGCGTCCAAAAGTTCTGACTTTGCCCCCTCTCATAGCCCTCAGCATCTTTATAATCGTGGATAACTAATTGCAGCTGCTCGCGGATGTGCTGATAGTCTGAACTCATGGATCGCCTTGTTGTATGGATTATTAGGAGTGCGCCTAATGATACGCAATATTTTGGTTTTTTGAAGACTTAATAATCCAAATACTCTCTAACAGGGCGTTTTTTAAACTGTGAGGCGTCTTTTTTTAAGCGATTGATCATTTCAAATTCCCACGCTTGTTCACTCTGACCAGCTGGACTCGTTGAGCTAACCATATGATTGTAGTCTGCTATAAAGCTAGGATTGCGAGCAATACGTCCTAGCTGCTTATCATTTAACCCTTCAATCGTGAACATATCTGCTGTGTTCCTGTCTCTGACAGCTTCCAGTTTCGCTTTTTTTGGTCGCGCTTTAGTTAATACCTTAAATTTAAAGCCTGCTATAGCCACGCCCTTTTTAACCTGTTCGTAGCTGACTTTTAGGTCTGATTTTTCATTTATTTCTTTCACTGCAAGGTCTAGGACGCGCTTTTTAAAGTCGCTCATTGCCTTGTACTCAGTATCTTCAACACCTAATTGCCCTCTGAAAACATCAAGATCAAAGCTTACCTTTTTTGCTTGCCTCCATTGGTTAAGTAGTTCGTATAACCTCACAGAGTACACACTCTTCATTGGTGCTACCTGCTCAAGCGCAAATCTTGTGAATAGAGTTTTAGCTTCTATAGCATCGATACGTGTAATCTCTTGAACTACAGCAGGTGTAAGCATTATTTCTATGATTGCTTCATCATCTAAATACTTTGCCTGACTTACCCAGTGAGACTTAACTGGCTTACCATCCCGCTCATCAAGAAATGTAAAATAACGCTTAAATAAAGAGGTTTCAGCCTCAATAAGAACTTCATACGCCGTTTGTCTTGTTACACCAAACGCTTCAGCATAACGGCTTGCGTGGATAGATAAGGGAGTTACGGTATCTATGCCTGTGCCTGTCTCTCTTGCGTCTATAATTGCTAACTGCATGAGTCGAATTTCAGCAAGTGATAATTTCTGTAGAGCTGTATTTAGCCTGTGAGTTTTAACAACCTCATTTTTTAACTTTTTGCTGCTCATATACATAAACTCATTCTAATGAATGACTCTAATTTAACATGTCTTTTAAAGGACGTAAACAAATTACGACCTTAATTGACAGGTAAACGTCCCTTAATTGACAGGTAAACGTCCCTTAATTGACAGGTAAACGTCCCTTAATTGACAGGTAAACGTCCCTTAATTGACTCTGCATCCCAATAATACCAATGCCTTCAGAGAACTTAAAATCTTTTAAAAGCTTTAAAAACATTAAAAACCTTTTTTTGTTTTTTATTTAATAAAATCTATTTCAAGAAAAATTCATTCATATCATATTTTTTACCTGCATTCTCATCAAAATCACGCTGGTCACTATCGTTTGAATAAGGTTTAGGCACAGAATTACCTACACGATGCGATCTAACTCCACGTTCATACTTCTCTTTTTTTGACACAACCTCAGTATCACCGTTATAAGCTACAAGCTGCCCACTTTGAAAATATTTATCATCTTTATGCTTACGATAACTCTTACTAACACCCTGTTCAGTGACGCTGATATCAAACTCTTGTTTTAATAACTTAGCAATGTCGTCAAAAGTGTAGTTAACATACCAATCTTCTCGTTTCTGGATAATGAAGCGGATAGCGTTTTTCGTCAGCTTACTCTTTGCCATAATGTTTCCTGTATGGTTGATTGATCATCATTGGTAGCTCCTATAGTACCTTTGAACGCCAATGAAACCAAATGAATGTATTTGAAACTATTTGAACGTATTACAGCCTTTTAAAACAAATTTTTGAACGCTAATGAATTTATTTGAACGCATATGAAACCAAATGAACGTATCAGTTTTAAAATCATGTTAATGAGGCTGGTAAGTTGAACCTAAATAGAAAAATGGAGGTGGTAGAGGATATTTTTAGGATTGCAGGATAGGCTACCGCCGTCAAAAATGGGGTATTTTTGGATAGGGTTTAGTTGGTCGCAGTTCATAAGACGACTTTTTCTTAGTGACAGTGAGAACGCTATTACTGACCAAATGGAACACAAGTGATCAGTATCGTTATCTGTAGCATCAAGAATTAATCAAAAGTTCCTAAGCAGCAGCTTAGGAATATTCCTTCAAGTCAGAAAAATTATGATCACGGCTAGGCTTCCAATTTTTATAGAGCAGCTGACAAGATCAGCAAAATAAAATCTGACGTTTCACCCGATCTAATTTGATCTCTCAAATTCTCATTTCACCAAAAAACTACCGCCTAGAACATCCAAGCAGCCCAAAAAAAATCACAAAATCCGCAGCAAAATAATTTTGATGGCGACATTTGGCAAGTTCAGCAAAACTGGCCAAAAAGCTTGTCGTGCCGACGGCAGAATATAAGTACACACACCATGCAACTGGTTGCAAACGCGCAAAACCTCACAGCGTAAAGCTTTGCTTGTACCACACATGACGTTACGCGTGTGGTACAAATATGATATATTATGCTCTTATCCCTTTATTTAAGGGAGTTAACGTGTGTCACAAATGGATTTTAAAAGCTATGTTAAATCGTAAAAAACTCAATGTTAGGATTGCGCCTGATTTGTACCGTCATTTGAAAGAAAATGCACCAACAACGATGACTGATTATGTAGAGACACTGCTCATGAATGGTCTAATGTCTGACATCAGTGATATTTATAAAGATGCTCAGGATCGCTATGAAAATTTGATAGCACTTGCGAGAAACGATGAGCTAAAATCCAAAGAAGCAGAGATTACAGATTTAAAACTTAAAATAAAAAACTCAAATTCTTATCTTGAGACTGAAGTAAACCTGATGGTAAATATGTGTATTTCTGAAGGCGTACCGAGAGAAAAAATAGAAAAATATGCTCAGGATTTTGATGAAGAAGATGAGCTAGCAACGAAGCTCAAATTTATTAATCGTCTGACAGTAGAGCTTGCTAGAGCGAGAGATTATGAAGGCGACACTATTAGAGGTTGGGTTCAAAAAATTAAGAAGTAATGCTAGAAAAACTCAGTCAGGGATTGGCTCAAATTGATCAGTTGAGGGATAAACGTGGCGTTCTCTTGTGTAAAAAATGATAAAACGATTTATAGCTTTGAGTATGGCTTAGCGGACTGGATCGCACTCAAAGAAGATAAGGATTCTACCTTTAAAATGACCTGCTGCGGCAGTCGAGCGATTTTAAAAACAAGCAAACTTGGCACACAATTTTTTGCTCATAAGGTTAAGCCTAAAACCAATGATTGCTCTACTGGTGGTGAGACTCCTGAGCATATCCATATCAAATATTTAGTCAGCAAAAAATTATTTGAATGCGGCTGGAGCGTTGAGGTTGAAAAACGAGGGGTATCTAGTCAAGGCGATGTATGGATAGCCGATATATACGCTGAAAAGGACAAGTTTAAGATTGCTATTGAGGTTCAGTGGAGTCGTCAAAGCTTCGTTGAAACAAAGCGTAGACAGCAAATTTATAAGGACTCAGGTGTCAGGTGTGCATGGCTGCTGAGAAGTGGCTCAGTGAAAGACAGGGACGCTATAGTGGGTGACTTTTTGCACAGAACAAAAAGTGTGCCGGTATTCTCAATCTACAGAAATCAAAAAGAGTCTGACAGCGCATACAAGGTCTATAACGTTTGTAAAGCCGCGTCAGAGGAGCGGTTAAACCCTGATCCATTAGAGCAAACCGAGTTAGAGCTAAATGATTTTGTCGAGAAACTGGTATCAAGCAAGATACAATTTTACCGAACATATAGCGATACCTCCAAACTCACGCTAGATATCGTCAGAATGCAGTGTTGGTCTTGCAAGAGAGTGACCAATACCGTTGTGAAAGCTAGGTTTAAAAATACGCTTTATGGTATTGAGAATAGCTATAGCAGTATCAGCCAAGACGTTGATGAATGTGATAGTAGGACAATAGAGCTTATTAATAATAGCTTTGCTCAGCGTTATAACTTCGCGCCATTAAGAAGCCGATACAGCAAAACGGTAGATAGCAGCTATATTGCTAACTCTTGTACCTACTGTGATGCTTT
>NZ_JBQSVM010000047.1:0-16166 GCF_052376235.1 Psychrobacter sp. AOP7-A1-24
TTCAAGTTTGACCACATAATGATAAGAGTTAAGGAGTTAGAAAAATCTCTGGATTTTTATGTTCGGATTATGGGCATGACTATCTTAAGAAAAAACGAATACCCTGAAGGAAAGTTTACTAATGTCTTTATTGGTTATGGTCCCGAGAATAAAACAACGACTATAGAGCTAACCAATAATTGGGATACTAGTGAACCTTATGACAAGGGAGACGCCTATGGACATATTGCTTTCAATGTTGAAAACTTAACTGAGGCAATGGAATACCTTAAATCAGAAGGCGTCAAAATAAAAAGTGAAGCAAAAAAAATGAACCATGGCAAAAGAATACTAGGGTTCATTTTTGATCCTGATGGATACGTTATTGAACTAAACGAGCCTCTAAACGTATAAGATATCTAACTCTAAGGAAGGAGTGTTGAAATGAAAGAAGTAAAATCAGGAAGGATTGATTGGTCAGTATTTATTGCCACATTTTTTTTGATTGTCGCTATTTGTCTTCCTCTGGTTTTATTTCCAGAAAAAGGTGCCGTGATTGTCAATCAAGCAAATGATTTCTTTACTACAAATCTCGGCTTACTATTTTTGTGGGGTGGCGCAGGGAGTATTGGCTTTCTAATTTATTTATTCTTTAGCGAACACGGAAAGATTAAATTTGGTACTAAAGATGAAAAGCCCGAGTTTTCAACTTTTAGCTGGGGAGCCATGCTTTTTGCTGCGGGCGTAGCCTCCGGAATACTTTATTGGGGAGTGATTGAGTGGGCTTATTACTATACAGCGCCACCTTATGGCATTGAAGCAAAATCTGCTTCTGCCGCTGAGATTGCTGCTGCTTATGGTATTTTTCACTGGGGACCTACTGCTTGGGCGTTTTTCATCATCACATCTATACCTATTGCCTACTCTTACTATATCCTAAAAGTGCCTATTCTTCGGTTAAGTGAAGTCTGTCGATCTGTAATCGGAAAACATGCAGATGGATTATTGGGTAAGGCAATTGATGTAACATTTATGTTTGGCATTTTAGGGGCTGCTGGCACGTCATTAGGACTCGGCACTCCATTAGTAGCAGAAGGTATCAGCAGTGTCACTGGAATACCAGCTACAACATCAATGACCGTTTTTGTACTCGTATTATGTACCGTTTTATTCACCTGGAGTGCTTACTCTGGCTTGAAACGTGGATTACAAATTTTGAGTGACATAGCAATTGTCTCTTCTATCATACTACTAGGTTATGTTCTATTGATTGGACCCACTGAGTTCATTCTAAGAATGGGAACCAATGGTGTAGGTATGGTAATTAGTAATTTTGTACGCTGGAATACTTATACTGATCCTACGAACGGTGGAAGCTTTGTCAACAGTTGGACTATATTCTACTGGGCGTGGTGGATTGTTTACACCCCATTCATGGGATTATTTATTGCTAAGATCTCTAGAGGAAGGACCATTAGAGAAATAATCATAGGAGGAATAGCATGGGGTAGCGTAGGGTGTACTGCTTATTTCGCAATATTAGGAAATTATGCAATGCACGTAGAGTTGACTGGAGTATTGTCAACTGAACAATTAATAGAAGAAGTAGGTGCAGCGGCAACTATTATTCAAATCATGGGCACTCTACCTTTAGGCAAATTAGTAGTGGCTTTGTACAGTTTTGTCGCTTTGATATTCTTAGCAACTTCATTTGATTCAGCAGCTTATATGATGGCTTCTTCAACGACACCATACATAAGACAAAACGAAGAACCTGCTAAATGGAATAGATTGTTTTGGGCCTTTACCTTATTTATTTTACCATGCACTTTAATGGTATTAGGTGGAGATCTGAAAACACTACAAACTGCTTCAATACTGACAGCCATACCTTTCCTATTCGTGATCTTGTTACTAGTCTTGTCATTAATGAAAATGCTAAAGATGGGAGCGCATCTCGATCCAGAATGGCATACGTCAGCAGTCAAGCCAACTGATATAGACTATTTAGATACAGCAGCAAAATCAACTGATATAGATGATTCAGATACAGCAGTCACACCGATGCCTGCAGGTTATTCGGACAAAGTGGTTTTGCAGAAAGAGATATAGATATATCTCGTCCCAAAACAAATTAATAGTTTTCGTTAAGTCAGATACGATGTGTATCTGGCTTTTTACTATTACTAGGGACACAAATAACTGCTATATACAGTTAGTTCAATATAAAATTGACACAGCCTGTATTATGAAATAGTTTATGTAGATTACTCTCCATCCACCTTTAACGTAAAAACTTAGCTTGTGCCCATTTATTTTTTACTTGAATACAACTCTCATTTTCCGCTCGAGCAAATCAGTACTTTAACCTCAGGATTTAGATTAGGATTGTAGCCATAGAATATGATAGTCATGCCTGTTAAAAAACTTTGGTTACGTTTTCCCTTATGAAATCGGGCGTTATACACAGCGATCACGCATTTCCTTTTAAGAATTGGTATCAGTGTGATACTTGCACCCATTATAAAGTTTATTGCCATTAATATTCTGCTCAAAATAATCAATGGCAAACCGCATAGGCAAGTTGGCATAAAAGGGTTTTTTTAATACGCTCTAATTTTAGTAATCAACGGTATAGCTTAGGCCATAAGTAGTACCAGAAGCTGGCAGACGATTCAAGTCTGAATAAGTGGTTTGATGATAAACCGTTAGGTAGTCTTTGTTAAGCAAGTTATAAACGCCATAGTCTACCCGACCTACTGGCATTTTTACTTGACCCAACACGTCAAAGGTCATATAACCAGTGACAGGTAAGGCACTAGAATCAGGATCTTGTTGTTGATCTTTAAAGGCTTTATCATCACCACCGATGGCTAGGGCTTGCAGACGAATATTACTACCTTCATCAAAGTTATATTGAGCAAATGCGGTACCTTTTAACGGTGTTAAACGTACTGCATCGAGCTCTAGCCAATCGCCATCTTTATCATATTGACCACGGGTATACGCCACACTACCACCTACTTGCCATTTATCACTGATATCGTGACTGAGCGACCCTTCTACGCCGTAGACGCGCTCATCAGTATCGACGACTTCTACAGTATAACTATCGGTGAAACGTACAACTTTATCTGACTCATTATAAAAACTGCTCAAACGCGCTACGGTATCGCCATGTTTGCCTTGCCAACCGAACTCGTAGTTATTAGTTGTAATCGGCTGAACATTGTCTGAATTAACCACAAAACCTGCACGCACATCACGCAGCGCACGCTGGATATCTGCTGTCGTAAACCCTTGTGAAAAATTAGCAAAAATTTGATCGTTCGGTGTTAGTTGATAGCTAGTACCAAGATTAAAGAGTACTTTGTCATGGTCTGTATTACCTTTCTCTACGTCGCCTGCTTTATAGTCAATGCCATAAGCATCGCTTGTGCTACTAATAGCAGGATTGTTGAAATACTCTTCAAGCAGTTGCTCATAAATGGGCGTAAAGGTATCAGTCTCTGACTTCAGTTTTTGATAACGCACACCAGCGCTGGTATGCCACTTGTCGGTTATATCTACATCTGCATTGACAAATGCACCCCATTTATCGATGGTAGTATCTGGTCCAGCATTATAGGTAAGTCCGTTGGTTTGGGCGGTCAAGCCATTACTAGCAAGAAACGCATTTAGATCTTGACCATAATACGTTTGCTCACTATTTTCGCGTTCGAAATCAGCGCCGTAGCTCAGCAGTATGTTCTTGCCAGCAAGTTCAGTCTCCGTTTGCAACGCTGCTCGCAAGCCCATTACCTCGATGTCAGCTTCTGACTGGGTCACAAACACTGCAGCACTGCTAAGCTGGTCTACTGTACTTTGATCAGTTAAACCATTGTCTTGCCATACTTCAGCTGCTTGGGCTGCTGCGCTCTTAGCAGAAGGATAAAAACGGCCTTTTTCATCTCTATAATAACCTGTCAAGCTTAAGTTAGAACCTGAGCCTACAAAGTCATCATCGTTATAACTTAGATTCACCGAGCTTTTTTCAGTATATGGCTCGTTTTCTACGTTGGCACCATCAATGGCTTTTAAAGAAGGTGTTGCACCAAATAATACTGCCAAACCATCACCATAGTCTGGGCCATAGTCAGTATCTTGCTCGTCTTTATAGTAAGTCACTGCAAGATCAAGACGTTGGCTGTCAGTGAGCTCCACACCTAAGCTACCATTCACACTTAGCGATTCGGTATCTTGTTGGTCCGTTTGGTTCACATCAGGGCTGACTCGGTTGCTTTTGCTATCAAACTTGCCGCCTTTATTATCATAATCAACGTCTAGGCGACCATACACACGCTCGCCGCCATATCCTAAGGTTTGTCCGACATGATAACCCAATGAGTCTGACTCAAAACCTCGACTGCTACTGACGCCGACTCTAGTCTGTCTGATAGGGCCGTATCCTACCAAAGACTTGGTCACAAGGTTAATCAGACCGCCTGCTGCACCAGCACCGTAAATACTGGTAGCACCTGAGAGCACCTCTACCCGCTCAAGCTGCGCAGGATCGATACTATTTAGCTCACGTGAGAGACTGCGTGAACTGCTCAAAGGTACACCATTTAATAAGAACTGTACTGGACGGCCATGCATAGTCGTACCATAGTTACTGGTTGAACCACTACTGGCACCCAAACTCGGAATCAACTGTGCCAAGATGTCACCAGTGGTACGATCACCCGTTGCCTGCATCTGAATCTCATTTTCAGTAATTACTTGCGTAACTTCTGGCATCTCACTAATTTTCTGTGCCAGTGCTGTGCCCGTTCTGGCTTTAGCAGTAACATTGATAGTATCTAAAGTGACATTGGGCGTCTCATTAGACATGGCATTTGAGGTCAGTTCCGCTGAGGTCTGCGCATTCAATGCAACGTCCGATGCGTTGTCAGTTTGCGCATATAATTGCTGACTAATACAAAGGGTAAGAACAGATAGAGCAACTTGATGATGACTTTTCATGATTTATTCACTTAGGCTATTCCACTTAGTTAGGTAGATAGATAGTAGTCTGAGTAACATTTAGCTAATAATACTGTGTGTACTAACTTTGTGAATAATATTGTAAATGATAATCATTTTTATTTCCATATGTATTTAACTATTATTAATAAAAGTTCATATAGTGCTCACTGATAGTATTTCTAAGTACAGGCAAATATTTAACCTTTAATAGCTTTGCTGACCATCAAATAGTTTATCTAGCTCGTTGTTACGTTAGGCCTCAAAGAACCGCTCAAACTTTGCCTTATACTCTCTATGCTTCTTTTGACAATCTGATAATAGCTGCTGTGCTACATCAACAGATAATATAAACACACCATCATTATCCATAATAGCGATGTTGCCTGAACGAATCGTCGTGGTCTGCTTTTCAGAGAGATAGGTAATATCAGATACCAGCTTGCCTTGTGCTTGATTGCTCCTGAACGTGGTCACAGCGCTGATGCCCTGCGCAAATACAGGAAAACCTAACTTACCTTTAGCTAGTGGGTGAAAAGGACGATTCATCAGTGATACCCACCGCTCTTCAGCGATTAATGTCTGGTGCCAAAAACCAATAATGTTTCTGTCTTGATAAGTCATAGTAACTCCTAATAAGGGGTAACCCTTTATGAGGATCGTGGTAATTTGCACGCTGAAGGAATCGTGAATAATAAAATCACCGTGATTACTACCAATATTTCTTGGAGTGCGCTCGCCATACCTTGGCCACTACCTGATGCTAATAGCTGTGCACCTCGACTGTCTATATAAATTGTGGACAGCGTGATAAATATGGTAGAGATGATGCGGCGACTGATGTTATTAAGTGCGGCGCCTTCAGTGACTGAGTCTTTGGGTAAGCTGCTAAACCCAACCGTAGTAGTCGGCAGATACGCCAAACCCACGCCGATACCGCGTATACTCATAATCAGCATGAGCAACCAAAGCGTTGGCTGATACAAGCACCATGCCAGCATCAAGGTAGATAACGCACTAATCGCAATCCCCACAATACCAATCCCTTTGGCACCGTGCTTGTCTACCCTCTTGCCAGCGTAATGCGTGGTAATACTGGCCACGAGCGTCGCGACCATCAGGACAACGCCTGTCCATAACGCACTTTCCCCCATCACATCTTGTATTAACACAGGCAGTAGCAAGAGACAAAGCATCAAGCCTACTGTTTGGCTAATACTGATGATATTGCTGTGCAAATAGGTTTTATTACGGAATAAGCGCACATTCAATAACGGATGCCGCTGACGACGCTCATAGGCCCACCAAACCATCGCAGACCATAAAAATCCGACAGACAATAAACCTAACGTAGCTATCTTTAATAAGCTGTCACTGCTGAGTAACCCACCAGTAAAATCTATTTGCAGCGTGCTCAGCCATACCATCATCGCAAGCAGCCAAGTGAGTAAGCTGATAAAACCGATGGTATCAAAAGGGCTTTTTTTGTCATGTGAGCATATATCAGGTATTAATAGCCACACCATCGTCATGACCACCGCACTGAGTGGTACAGTAATGGCAAACAGTGTCCACCATGCAAACTGCTCAATCAAATAAGCGCCAACCAAAGGACCAAACGCCAATGACATCATAATAACGATGCCCCATAGCGCCATTACTCTGCCATGCTGCTGCTGTGGGTAAATCTGATACAGCATACCAATAGACAGCGGGATAATCAGACCGCCACTCAACCCTTGGATAGCTCTGGCAATAATGACTAGGCTCATACTGGACGCTAGCATCCCAATGACTGAGCCCATCATAAACCCAAAAACTGCCGCCAAATAAACATGCTTAAAAAGAAAATTTTTGTTTAAGTAGCCACTTAGCATCAGCCCCACACTCATGGCCAAGACATAAGCATTTAGTACCCAACCGCCCATCACAATATCGACATCAAACGCTGACATAAAAACGGGAATCGCTGGATTGAGCGCACTATTACTAAAGCTAACCACTGTACCACCAAGCAATAGCGTCAATAGTACCCGCTGCACTTGTTTTTCGCTCAAGCCATTATTACTATTCTGATCGGTTTCGCGTATAGACACTTCGTTTGTAGATGCCTTATTTATGGGTGCTTTATTTATAGGAACGTTGCTCATTAAGCAGTGGCACCATAGAAGTTAAGACAGCCTCTAGATTCAAAAAACTCATCTCGATTGCAGAAATATAATGAGGCCGCCTTTTCTGGCATCTCAATCAGACGTTGCACGCAAAATGGCATATCTTTTGGATAGTTGACAGGTCTCAATGCAAACATCTTTTGATAAGCTTCAATACTAAAAGTGTCAGGTAGGTTTTGGGTGATGGTCAGTATGATTTACTCCTGATTATTATTTTGCTAGCCTGCCGAGCGTATCATCCAGTCTAGCTGAAATTTTGCGTTGTTATTTACATCAAGTTGTAAATAAAACAGCATTCGATAGACCTCTGCTGAAGACTGCCCAGACCTTCATATCAATATTTTAGTCAGCTTGTCTTCTGTCTGAATACTGTCTAGATTAGGGGCTCTCAACTTAAGACTATCGAAGCCAAAATCGACAGCTATTGAATGCTTGCAGACAACAACTATCTACTTGCTGAGGCTGGCACCTTACGAATGAGCCATAAGAAGTATCCACCGCCGATAATGGCAGCAATAGTACCTGCAGGCAGCTCATAAGGAAAAATAACGTAACGTCCAATCCAATCCGCTATCACCATCACCCCTGCCCCTAAAAGTGCAGCTAGTGGCAATTGCCGTTCAAGCTTCACTGCTCCCAATGAAGTAGCCAAATGTGGCACCATCAAACCAATAAAGCTCAATGGGCCAACAGCAAGCGTACTGGCCGTACTAAGCGCTGCCACTAATGCCAATAGTGACAAAGTCACTGGCGTAACTGCCACACCTAGATTACGCGCCACACCTGTGCCTAAACCAAGGACGCGTAAGGGTTTAATCAGCAGTAAGCTGAGTATAAATAAGATAGTGGCAATACCAATGAGATACCATACTGTACTGGGCTGAGCGCTATAAGTTGTCCCTGACAGCCAACTGAGCATCGCCTCTAGCCGCGGGTCTCCTGAGAGCTTGACCATATGCATCACACCATCCATCATGGCGGCAATACCTATACCTACTAATAATAAATAACCTGAGCTGACCCTGCGTGCCAGCCAAATAATTAATAGCAGCACAGCCATCGCACCTGACAGTCCTGAGATCAGTAACGTCCCTGATCCAGCAGATAGCCCTAAACTTGGCAATAATAAGAACCCTAAAATAACCCCAAGTGCGGCACCTGAACTAACTCCCAATACCTCTGGACTGGCCATCGGGTTACGCGTTAAGGTTTGTAGTAGCACACCAGCGATTGCCAACATCAAGCCTGTGGCCGCAGCACTCAAACTACGAGGTAAGCGGTATTGCTGCGTGAGAGCCCAATCTGTACTAAGTCCCCAACCATTGATATCTTGCACAAACAGACAAGCCAATATGATGACAGCAAGCACCCCAACACCCCAGCGCCAAAATGCAATGGAGGTATGTTTACCCGTAAGCATAGGCGTCACTGTCTCTATCCGCTCACGACGCTGACGTAAAATTAGCCAAATAATTAACGGTGCACCCAAGATACCTGTCATAGCCCCAGCTGGAATCTGCATATCAAGTATTGGCTCAAGCAGTAACGCGACATTACTGGTTAATAATAAAAGCAATGCCCCCAGTCCAAAGGCAGCGACTAAACGCTTACCAATAGACGAGATACCAAGCGCATTGACTAAACTTGCCGCACCAAGACCAATGAAACCAATCAAACCGACTTCACTAATTACTAAGGCCGTCACGACAGCGACGACCAATACAACAATTGCACGAATTCCATTAATAGGCACACCCAAGCGTTTTGCCTGAGTGTCATCTAAACTCATAAGCGTTAATGGTTTCAATAATGGTAGACATATAACCGCCATCAACGCTGCAGTAATGACTAGCGCGATACTGGTATGCCAGCTGTTTTGTGCTAAAAACCCAGCCGCCCACGACAGCATGCCATTACTACGCTCAGCGAAAAACAGCACCAGTACATTGGCGACTGCTGCTAGTAAAATATTGACCACCAAACCAGCTAATATCAGAATTAATGGATTAAATCTGCTAGGTGCTGATAAGGCAAACACCAGACCCATACTGATGATAGCCCCCGCAAAGGCCACATAAAGTCCGCCATAAATGGCCAAGCTTGGTAAAAACAACGTGACGATAAGCATGGCCAACTGTGCACCCACGCCCACCCCTAGCGTCGTATCTGATGCTAAAGGGTTTTTTACCAATTGCTGTAGTAAAATACTGACCACACCTAATAGCCCGCCAGCCAACAATGCTACTACGCTGGTTGCCACTATATGTAGCTGTATCGCCATACTGGCAATATCTAATTGCATACTTGGTATAAACAAATCACTAAATGGACGCGTCCACTGTCGATCTAGTAACGCCCAGCTACTCCATAATGACAAAGCCGCTAATCCGATGAGCATAGCCCATAGTCGCCAAGACAAATTGGCAAATAGAGAAGTTTGCGGATTGGGTTGATTCGGTGGCTGATTCAGCGGTGATGATGACTGTTTCGATGACGTTGATGAGGGTTTTGAAACCGTTGCTGCTTGAGAGGCTAATGTCATCGTATGAGCACTGTCGTTATGAGAACTGTCGGTGTGGTTATTGATAGGGTTGTTGTGAGTATCTGCATTGGCGCTCATAGTACTTCCCCGCCTTTTAATGAAACTTCTGACAAGTTGTTTGCTAGGCTGACCAATGACGACATCCCACCATAAATCCATACTGGAGGTAGCTCCCCTACACAGCGGGTATTGCCATAACCTAAACGCTGCCAAATCAAGCTATCAACGATTTCAGCTCTAGTGATTGGACTGAGTGGATCGATAATTAATAAACAAGTCTCATCATCTAATTGCGCCAAATCTCCCATCCGTATCGGCACAAATCCCCAATTATTACCTTTGCCCAATACCACAAGCTCTCTACCCATCTGCTCTAACGCAGGCTGAAATAAGCTATTTGCTACGTACATACGCATGTTATTAGCATCCGCAAACTGTACCACTGCGAATTTCTCTGCTTTTGGGTAACGCTGTTGGAACTGCTGACTGGCTAACTGTATGTCTTTTTGGCTTTGTACAATATAGTCTTCAGCCATCTTTGGGTTATCAATCAGTACGCCAAGCTCCCGCGTCGGTTCGGTATAATCAGCCCACGTTGCTGTCTCTCCTTTTGCCGCAGACATCACAGACTCAGCAGGGACATCGCCGTATAGATTACGAGCATGCTCATAAAAATAATTATCTATGACCATATCCACAGGCAGTTGAGCGATTAGCTCAGCATTGGGCTGATAGCGGATGCCTAAATCCGTTATCGATGCTGGCAGTTTGGGGCTTCCTACCCATCTATCCCAAACCCTTACATCACCTGTCGCAATTGGTGCATGTCCCATCGCTGTCAAAGTTGCTGCATTAC
This sequence comes from Psychrobacter sp. AOP7-A1-24, assembly GCF_052376235.1. Taxonomy (NCBI): domain Bacteria; kingdom Pseudomonadati; phylum Pseudomonadota; class Gammaproteobacteria; order Moraxellales; family Moraxellaceae; genus Psychrobacter; species Psychrobacter sp. AOP7-A1-24. The sequence continues at coordinate 10,553 of NZ_JBQSVM010000047.1, forward strand.
CCCAGTCAGGAGACACAATATTCATCCTATCGCTGTGACTGCTTTCTACCTCCAAGGTAGCGGTTTTTTGCGTGGATGCCTGATTATTACAAGCCGTCAATACTAAACACAATACGAGGGCAAACCACTTCAGTGAAGTCATTGCTGAAATGGATAGTGGAAATTTTGATGACTTATCTGTATAAAAAATGAAAGGCATAGAAACGTATCTTTGTAGGCGAATTAACAAGAAGGAGCAGAAACCAGATGTTAAGCAACTGCGACAGGCTGTCCAGTAACAGGATGACTAAGCAGCTGCATATCGACATTAAAGATATCGTGTAGCACGGTAGGTTGCATGGTACTGGCGATATCACCGTTGTGACATACTTGACCATTTTTTAGCGCGATGACTCGATCAGCATATTGCGCGGCCAAATTAATATCATGAATAATAATTACCACGCTTAGTCCTTGCTCATCTACCAAACGGCGAATGAGCTGGATAATCTCGATTTGATAATGCATATCAAGCGCAGCAAGTGGCTCATCGAGCAATAGGTAACGGGTGTCTTGTGCTAGACACATCGCAAGCCAAGCACGAGCGCGCTCACCACCTGATAGCGTGGCAGTGATTCGGTCAGCAAACGCTTCTGTTTGAGTTACTTTTAATGCTTGCGCGACTTTGTCTTTATCTATTTGAGTTGGCTTTTGCAGCCATTTTTGATGTGGATAGCGACCTAGCATGACCAGCTCACGCACCGTAAATCCAGCAGCCTCTGGCAATTGCTGTGGCAGATATGCCATTTGTCGCGCCAACTCTTTGCTACCATAGTCATTGATACTGTGCTCATCTAATTCGACTTTACCGCTACTACTTGCCATCTCTCCTGCTAATGCTTTGATCAAGGTCGATTTTCCAGACCCATTATGTCCAACCAAAGCCACCAATTGATTGGTATCAATCTCACAAGTCACATTGTCTAATAGCGTATTCCCTTGACGGCTGATAGTCAGCTGGTTTGCACGTAGCATATAAGTACTCATTGTTGATAAAAATAATACGTCATAAAAGTTATGGTTTATCGATCTTTGGTTATAGACCAATTTTTAAGAAAAACCACAATAAAAAATTGATTTTACTCGTAAACGATAACAAAAACAATTATCATTAACCAAAAACTCATTCACTTTAATTTCAACATTTTGTTGATTGCGAGTATTTATATGACTAACCTTCTTTTAGCCACTACAGAAAACGCTCATAACCAGAGCACCCAATACACTTCTCTGAGTAATCCTGAAATAGCAAGTGTCGTTGCTCATATTAATGAAGAGCACCTCGATGAATTGCTTGGGTTCTTGAGTGCGTTTACCTCTTTATCTACAGCCAAGTTGGATCTTATAGATGCACAAATGACCGATATTTACGCTGAAGGTATTGCCATACAGACTCGTCCAAAAATCTCAGAGGACCAGCCAACTGATATTCAAGATAACTCTCTTTACGAACAAACTTTCTTTATCGCTTTCGCTGCACCTATTTCCCAGCTTGATGACTTACAAGCTCAATATATCTTGCTAAAGCAAAGAGCCGATAAAAAGTTAGGCAAAAAAACAATCAAACTGACTAAACAAGTATTTGATGTGCAAAACAGTTATAGAGTTAGTAAAAATATGCTGCGCCTTGAATTGAATATACCGCCATTAAGTGGTGCCAAGAATACCCCTCGCTCAACGTCAGTACCTACCAACGAAGCAGGTTACGCTTATTTGTTTGATTTAGAGCACAATGCAATGACTGATAGCACTAATGACAATAAAACTGGTGACTATAAAGCTAATAGCAGTGCTGTTGATGACGGTGAAAAAAACAACGTACGCCCTGCGCGCTCTCATTGCTATTATACTTTGAGAAAAGCATGGCATAACGATGACGAGATACGAGCATGGGTCGATGTATTTCTACATGGGGATACGCCGGGCGGCAACTGGGCAGCAGCACTACAGACAGGCGAGTCCGTTGTCACAAAGCGAGAATTTCCAGAAAAGGTAGAACACTTGCAAGACGGTCAAGCGGTACTGATTGTAGATGAGACCTCGATGCCAACGGCAGCACGACTGCTGGAACTGTGGAGTAACCCTAAACCACCACTGGTCATTTGTGTAACACAAGATGCAGAGGATCAACGTTATTTTGATACTGTAAAAATGTGCAGTGACCTTAATTGCGATACTGAAAATAATGGTAACAACCACTTTACCATATTGCCTATAGTGACCAACCAAACAAATTCAGGAGCAGAGTTAGCCACACTAATTGATAGCAAGTTGGGCGATTACTTGACCGACAATCCTCTACAGATTGATAAAGTTTGGGGAGCACTAGAAGCAAATACTGCTAAAGCATTGCGTCCGTTACTGAAAGACCGACTTGAACTTAGTCGTACAGATGTCGTGGTGAAGGTATATTGGCGTCATGATTAGTTTAGTCCTATAAAATGTAACTCAAGAGTATCCTAAATATAGTCATTGCTATTAACGCATGCATCTACTATTAATGTTTGCAGCATTGGATGAATGTAAGGTATAGTTTTCATTTTGAACGTTTAATCAATATAGTACATATTCAGATAGCTCTATCACTGAAATTACAAGTGATAGTCGATTAGCATTTTGAAACTCATTTCTAATAGACTGTCTAACATCTGTGCCAAAATGTACTATTATTTTTCTAACCCAAGGATGATATATGAAAAAACTTAGGACGCCTGATTCATGTTTTGCTAACTTGCAGGACTATGATTTTGAACCGAACTATCTGATAGTCGATGATACAGAAGGTGGCGAACTACGAGTACACTACCTTGATGAAGGTCCAAGCGACGCCGACCCTATCTTACTATTACACGGCGAGCCTTCTTGGTCTTATCTATATCGTAAAGTCATTCCAATACTAACAGCAGCAGGACACCGCGTCATCGCACCAGACCTTCCTGGTTTTGGACGTTCAGACAAACCTGCATCACGTACTGACTACACTTATCAACGCCATGTCGATTGGATGCAGTCAGTGCTTGATCAATTAGACTTAAAAAATATTACGCTGTTTTGTCAGGACTGGGGCGGTTTAATCGGTCTGCGCTTAGTAGCAGCACACCCTGATAAGTTTGATCGCGTCGCTGCAGGGAATACGATGCTCCCTACTGGAGATCATGATCCTGGCGAAGGTTTTCGCAAGTGGCAGAAGTTCTCTCAAGAGACGCCGCAGTTCAATGTAGCAGGCGCCATCAAAAGCGGTACCACAACGACATTGTCTCAAGCTGTATTGAATGCGTACGATGCTCCCTTCCCTGATGAGTCCTATAAAGAAGGTGCCAGACAGTTTCCTGTGTTAGTGCCTACCACACCAGATGATCCTGCTTCAGATAACAATCGTGCCGCTTGGGTCGTACTGAGCAAATGGACCAAGCCATTTATCACGTTGTTTAGTGATTCTGATCCAGTGACTGGTGGTGGCGATCGCATCATGCAGAAACTTATTCCTGGTACCAAAGGCCAAAACCATACGACTATCGTTAATGGTGGTCATTTCCTACAAGAAGACCAAAGCGAAACGTTGGCTGAACTTCTATTGACATTCATTAATGACAATCCAAAAGCATAGTAATAAATAACAAAAACCCTGATTGCTAATGTACTAGCAATCAGGGTTTTTAGTAATGCCGTGATAATTGGTCAACGATAAAATGCACTAGCTATAGTAACCAAATGGTTAGTGTTTTATAAAAAACAACTGCTTGATTACATGCTAAAAAACCTGCTTTTTATACAATCTTGCTATACGATATTTTTAAAAATATCATCGATATATTTCTCTACTGCATCGTTGTCGTTAGTGACCTGCGCATAAGTCCTGAGACCTATAATCTGGATTTGAAAATAACGTGCCAGCTCAACTGGGTCTTTTTCTGCACTAATCTCACCATTATCAATGGCTTGTCCAAAGAGGACGGCAAATGACGCCTCTATACCTTCTAAAATATTCGTTGCATGCGCGAGCAATTCTGGACTATCGTTTTGAGTAAGCTCAGCGACGGTCTTTACGATCATGCACATACCACTAGGCGCAGTAGCGCTATTACAGACAATCACCGTATGGATAAAATGTTTTAAGCCTTCTAGTACTGTGTCTTTTTGCTCAATACAGTCGGCCAATTTCTTGGCACCATCTGCAGCATAGCGATTCAGCGACTCTGTAAATAGCTTATCTTTACTACCAAAAGCGGCATAAATACTACCTGGGTGCATATTCACCACATCTTGCAAGTTTCGCATGGATGTTGCGTGATAGCCTTTTTCCCAATAGAGATTTTTTGCTTTTTCGATTACATCCTCACGATTGAACTTTATCGGAGCACTCATAATTTTCACCTTAGTATCTTTGCCTTAAAATCTATTTTAAGGCAAAGTTTGTAAAATCAACCTTAGTTATTGGTTTTAATCACTTTTTATATCATAAGACTTATTAAATCTCTTTACTGTGATTAACTGTTTTTATCAAAGTTTTGCGGATAAAGCGCACGTGCAGCAACATCATCAAAATCAGTTTTGAAGTCGATACCTTTAGGAATATCACGAGCTTTTTGCACCGCTGGACGGGCATCAATGCTATCAAACCAACGCTTTAGATTTGGATAATTATCCAGACTATCCTCACCAAGTACGAATGTTGATTTGTCAATCCAACCCCAAGTAGAGATATCAGCGATTGTATAGCTATCACCAACCATATATTCACGGCCTTCTAGGTGCGTATCTAGCACTTCATAATGGCGCTCTGCCTCACGAAGGTAGCGATTGATCGCATATGGGATCTTTTCTGGCGCTTTGTGTCTAAAGTGAACAGACTGACCAGAAAAAGGTCCTAACCCAGATGCTACAAACATTAGCCAAGACAGCATTTCGCTACGGTCTTCTGGCTGTCCTGCCAGCTTTCCTGTTTTTTCAGAAAGATACATTAGGATAGCGGTAGAATCAAACACGCGTTTGCCATCATCTTCTAGCGCAGGCGTTTTACCGTTTGGATTAATAGCACGGTACTCAGGTGTATGTTGCTCACCTTTTAGCGTATCTACTGCCACAAGCTCATAAGGCAGCCCTGTTTCTTCTAGAAACAATGCTACTTTCATTGGGTTTGGTGTTTGGTGAAAATAAAATTTAAGCATAACTTTATCCTATTATATAAAATTAGTCGTCTAATGACTATAAGATCAGTTGATCTACAAAAGCTGTAATGAGATAACAAAAATAGACGTCGCAGTTTGAAGTACATTTTTATTGTCTGATATACACTATAACCATAAATGAACGGTCGTTCAAGTAATGTTATATGTCAATATAATAAGAACAGTATCGATATAATCCTGTTCTTATTATAGTTTTCTTTACTAGCATGCATCCTCGCAACTTATCAGTCTTCCACATACATAACAAAGACTTAACAATTCCTGCGTTAACTATTATCATTTATACAATGGTAAAGGACGATAGTATTGCTATCGTAAAAGCTGAGTCACGCGCGAGCTTCGGCAAATCCATACGTACTACATAAGATGATAGGAATTGATTAATT
>NZ_JBQSVM010000048.1:0-15970 GCF_052376235.1 Psychrobacter sp. AOP7-A1-24
CCTATGCAGGCGTTCTATAATATTAATTAGCGTTGCACTTGGTGTGTTAATCTAAGTTTTATAAAGACAGATTAAACTTTCCGACTATCGCAGCCTCTATATTAGGTTTTGCTGGTATCCTCGTTATCGTACAACCGAAACAGATCAATTTAGGGGCGGTGTTTGCCCTTATAGTGGCGGTAACCATGGCGCTAAACAATCTGTTAGTTCGTAAACTTCCACAACATCATACTGTCTATCAAACTCTACTTTTGACCAATTTATTAGGAATCCCATTTGCGCTTGGTTTGGCTATTTGGGAAGGACAGCCATTTGATTGGCGCTCATTGATTACGGCCGCCAGTTCAAATGTATTTATTTTGATTTATGCGGGTATATGCGTACAGGTGTACCGACACATTGAAGCATACAAAGTCTCTAGTGCGGAATACTCAGGTTTACTAGGGGCGGTGGTGGTTGGAATCATATGGTTTAACGAAGTACCAAATATGACTTTGTTAATAGGTTCTGCGCTGATTATCCTACCTTTGATATGGCTAGCTACTCTCGAATCTATGAGGCTTAGACAAAAAACTGGGTAGGATAATAGCTTTTAAAACCTAATCAAGCTGATGTGCCATAAATAATAAGAAATAATAAAAGTTATGAATCAGACTAAAATGTTATTTAACGTTTACATCGGTTCATGCTTGACGAAACTGTAGATTACTTGTTAGACACTATAATAAGTCGGTTGCATGATTAAAAACTTCCAAGTTGGTTCTTATGTATCTAATAGTATCGTGTCTATAAAAAAGACAAACTGTTATTTAAAATACCTCAACTATTCAGCTGTTAGTCCTGCTTTAACACCCGATAGACCGTAGCCACCCCAACACCAACCGCCTTAGCAATCTCCTCTTTCGTCATATTGTTTTGACTGGCTAATTCTTTAATACGATTGTGTTTCGTTGTATTAGGCTTCTTACCAGTGGGCTTATAACCACTGTTCGCCAACCCCTGCTTAATACGCTCTCTACGCTTATCGTTATCAAGCTTTGCCATCGTTGCTAATAAGTCGATCAGCATATGGTTAATCACTGTTAGGATCTCACCTGTCATGCCTTTACTTACCGTATGCGTAGTTGGTAGATCAGCCACCACCAATCGCAAGCCCTTGTCTTTGATGCGCTGCTTTAGAATTGCAAAATCATCTTGAGATAGCCTGCTTAATCTGTCCACGCTTTCAACCAGCAGAATATCGCCTTGATCAGCGTCCTTTAATAGCTTAGCTAATACTGGCCTATCGAGCTTTGTACCACTGAAATGCTCAACGTACTCAACAAGGTTATCGTTATAGCTTTGGCTAAAGCTAATCAAGTCAGACAAGGCTCTCTTAGCGTCTTGATCCTTAGTGCTGGCTCTCACATAAATACGAACGGTCATAACGCCACCTATATTATTTAGACTTATAAATTAATGTCCATTGATAATATCATGATATTAATATCATTTAATAATAGAAATAAGTCTAATGATAGATAGAGTATCGTTTAGAGGTTTTATTTTTTAGGTATAGGCTAATGATAGGAAAAAAGCACAGCAGCCAGTCTTATAATTCAAAAGTCTGTTATAGATGGTTCCATGCTAACAGTCTGCTTTAAGTAGTCTGTTAATATGTTTGAAGGGTGAGATAGCTGGTTCCGCTAAGGTATATCTATGAGGAATCTATACAGGCATCAAATAGCTTAGATCGGGGCTATTAGCCGAAACCACTAGACCAACAGATTTTATCAACCTCATATTCATCGATTAGAAAATCGTCTAATGAATCCCTGAAACCGGGTTTATCGCTAAGGAAATTTATCGCTTTTTCTGCTTCTTCTCTCGTACTGTAGATACCTAGCATCTTAGTACTATCATCTAAGCCTTTAACTGTATGTTCAAGATGATATACAACCGTAGTCATTACAAACCTCCCTAAAAAAACAGATAAGTTAAGAATAATATATTCTAGAGTTGAAAACTAACGGTTATCAACTATGGTTTAGGTAGACCAAAATTCAAAAATGTCTACATACATTAATTATCAGGCATAGGCTTATACAACGGAAAGCCTAAAAAACGATTCCTAATGGTCATAGCATCATCGTAAGATTTGGCTGAGAATACAAAGATTATTTCTTCTTTCTCGTCAATTGGTTTGCCAAATAACTTAAGAGTCGTTTGAGTCGAACTTTCATTTTGACTCAGCTGATAGAAATCAGCTTTAATTTGATTGTTTATGTTTCTTAGGTCATCATTAATGATTTGTAAAATCATCTGATCGTTTCCATAATCAATTTCAGCTAACTCTTCATCTGAAATGCTAGGATTGTCTAACAAATGTTGCATAGAACTAATGCGATAAGCTACTGCTTCTTGCAATAAGCTAATGAATTTTGGAGGTAGGTTTAGAACAAGTGTTGGATTCATATGAGTCATTGTATAATCTGATAATAGATGTGTTAATAAGGTTGTTAGGCAAGATAATACATCAAAAATACAATGTCATTTTTAAAGTTATATCCAATAGAATCAGAGTACAACGAGTTCTCTCAACAATTATCTTCCATAACTCCCGTTGTTGAAATACTGTTCGATGCCTGTATAGCGCACCGATCACAGATAGAATATGTATGTTAGGTACACCACGAAGTACACTGCGACTATTTCACTGAGCAAAACCATTGATAACATTAGCACGCAGCCGAGTATTCAAGTCCTCACTAGGGGACCGAACCAGTGAAGGCACCTGATTGATTCGCCATAGGTATACTCAATAAAATTCAGAGGAGCAATAGACACTTTAAGAACAGCATGCGTTCCTGCGTCATTTAGTGTGATAGCGTACAAACGGTACTTAAATATCGGATACGCATGGAGAGCTCACAAGATTTTATAGGTCATTGGACAGAATATAGCCGCGGTAAAATTCCTACCAAGCTGTGATCATATTCCTACCAAGCTGCGGTAAAATTCCTACCGACTGAGGACTTTTCCAAACTCTGTACAACTAGAATTATCCCCGCAAGTCTCTGTTTCAATTGTAAATATTATTCGGGGCTGTCCTAACCATAACAATTTTATTTTGAGCTGACTATATATATTTCAGCTCTAACTTATCATAAAGAAGCCGAGATTTTTTATTAAGCTATTTATCTAGTGCATGGATTCAAATATTTTCTCAAGTTCACATGAACCCCTTCTCGTCCATTAATGATTTTTACATCAGTTATAGTTTCAATCCACTAGACTCCCTCACATAAGCTATTTCTAGCCCTCGTAAATCCGTCAGCGAAAGTTAATGAATTGGTAATTTTGCAAGAGATATACTTGCTATTACTTAGAGATTCTTGCATTCGAAATAAAACCCTCATGCTTTACCTTTCCGTTATTCATCTTCTTTTCAATTACTAAGCCTACAACAGTCCTAAAACTGTTTCATTCGGAACTGCTCTTACTTATTAGAGAGATCACCATGCACCATTTAAGGACATGCAAAGATTAATTTGGTGCATCCGTTCGCACTCTCCAAACAACCTCATTCCTCACTAAAACAGGTACTGTTCATATGGTACATTTACGGAAAGGGTTAATGATTGTTTTGTCACTTATTTTTTTCTTTTTAATATTGGCATAAAGGTTGCTATTTGTAAGTTACAACCTCCAAATTAGAGATATTGAATAATGAATCAATCTGACGACTACCCTTTGAGTGCTGTACCAACTGACAAGAGAAAAGGTTTATGGTCCATGATGTCAATATTATTGGGCTTTACATTTTTTACTTCTACAATGTGGGCAGGCGGTACACTTGGTAAATCATTTTCATTTTACGAGCTAATTTCTATTATATTCATAGGTAACTTATTGCTTGGATCTTATGCAGCAAGCTTAGGTTACATTGCATGTAAAACTGGTTTAAACACCGTGTTGTTAGGTCGATATTGTTTTGGACTAAATGGAAGTAAGTTATCTGACTTTGTATTAGGATTTACACAAATCGGTTGGTATGCATGGGGTACTGCGACGATTGCCATTATCATTGTCAAGTTGCTGGAATTACCAGATACATGGCTCACGCCATTGATGATCTTTTTTGGTTTTGGGTTTTGTATCAGTGCCTATATAGGCTATAAAGCGTTAGAAATTCTTTCAAAAGTCTCCGTACCTGCGATGCTATTTTTTATAGGCTTATGTTTTTACAAAGGCATTCTCGATATAGGTGGTATTTCCGAATTTATAGCTATTGAGCCCACGGAGAGTATGCCAATCGCAGCTGCAATTACCTTGGTATTTGGCACTTTTGTAAGTGGAGGCACGCAAGCGACAAATTGGAGCCGTTTTGCTAAATCAGGAAAAGTAGCGGTTATAAGTACTTTAGCAGCATTTTTTATTGGCAATGGCTTGATGGTATTTGTCGGTGCTTTTGGTACTGCTATCTATCAACAAGCGGATATCGTTGATGTGCTTGTTGCTCAAGGTTTCATGCTTGTCGCTATCCTAATGCTATTCACTAATATTTGGACTACCCAAGATAATACTATTTACAATTTTGCAGCTGCAGGATGCAACTTGTTCAGAACAGATAAAAGGCGTTTAGTCACCCTATTCGGTGCTGCATTAGGCACTGTATTAGCTGTCATGGGCATGTATAACATGCTAATACCCTTTCTAATACTTCTAGGGACCTTCATTCCACCAATTGGTGCGATTATCATGACAGATTTTTGGGTGAAATATAAAGGTAATATGCCAGATTTAAGCAGTATCGAATTACCAAAGTACAATATAGTTGGATTATCAGCTTACGTGATTGGTTCAGGTTGTGCTTACGCTTCACCTTGGATTGCTCCACTTGTTGGCATTATTACTTCTGCTATTGCTTATACAATATTATTGAAGCTCTCTACTGTAAAAACTCAACAAGAACAGAGTATTTAATTAATGATATCTATTGGATCGTTAAATCAAATAAGTGGACTAGAAGCTCTTCGATTTAGAGCCGGTCTGCAGGGCAGTAAAAATGCGATACGCTGGCCCTATATTGCAGAAAACACAGAGATTGAAAATTGGACAAAAGGTGGAGAGTTGATCTTTGTTACAGGGTTAAATTGGAAGTGGACTGTTCAAGAACTTATTACTCTCATTGAAAAAGCAAAAAAGCAATGTACGAGTGGGTTAGTGATTTTAACCCACTCACCCTATCTAGATACCATTCCTATTGAAGTTTTAGATTTTGCTAATGAACAACACTTTCCTATTTTTGAACAGCCTTATTCATTGCCAATGGTCAATGTTACCGAAATATTATCTAATGCGATCATTATGGATGGTCTCAATAATAAATCCAATCGTTGGTTTCTACGAAACTTAGCAGATAACCCAAGCATGTCTGAAATAGATTTGATTAAAGCCACAGAAATAGGACTTAATCCCGATCAACAGTTATCTGTCGCTTTTATTAAATTCAATCGTATTACTGATGAAGAGGTCATTAAAGGAGATTACTTAATTAGTCAGTTCATGCTGAACGAGGGTGTGCAACTTCCTATTACAGAGCTGCATCAAGGTTGGCTAGCGATTATGCCGACATCAGCAGAATACTGTGATGATAGTATGAAACGATGGAATCAACTGCATCAAAAACTGCTTGCATATGGCTTTCACTGCACTATTGGTGTTAGCGATGCAAAAGAATTAAAAGTCATTTATAAAGCAGTTTCACAGGCAAGGCAAAGTGCTAAATTTCATAGAGATAATGATAGAAACGAAGTTATACATTACAACTCGTTAGGTATTGCTCAGCTTTTTACTCATGTCGATAACAATGAAATTGAATCTTTTTGTCGTCAGTATCTAGGTGATATTTTCAACAAACACGATACTCAGAGTTTGGTTCTAAAAACTACTTTAGTTTGCTATTTTGATAATTTATGTTCGATGCGTCAGACAGCATTGGCAATGAATATACATAGAAACACTTTATCTAATCGATTACAAAAGATTGAAACGTTGACGGGTATTAATTTAAGCAATGCTCAGCAGCGACTAAGTTTACAAATAGCGCTCATTGCAGCTCGTTTCATCAGTTAAATTTTATAAAATATGATTATCAATTAGGAGATATTATGATTATTAACAATGCAAAACTTCGCGGTAAACAGGGCTTACATAGCATTGAATGCGAAAATGGAAGATTTGTAAGTATTATCGAGCAAGATGGCTTAGTCATTCCATTAGAGTCAAGTCTTGATGCAAAAATGAATTTACTGTCTGCTCCATTTGTTGAGCCTCATATTCACCTTGATGCTGTATTTACAGCAGGCGAGCCAAACTGGAATTTAAGTGGCACGTTGTTTGAAGGGATAGAGCGTTGGGCTGAACGTAAGCCAATGTTAACTAGCGAAGATGTTCAGCGAAGAGTATTAAAAGCCGTACAACTATTGGTCGAAAATGGCGTTCAACATATTCGAACACATGTTGATATTACCGATCCTGAATTAGTTGCCTTAAAAGCAATAGTCGCTTTAAAAGAAAAACTCAGTGCTTATATTGATTTACAAATAGTTGCATTCCCCCAAGAAGGTATTTTGTCCTTTCCCAACGGTAAGCAGCTAATGGAAAAAGCACTTGAACAAGGTGCTGATGTCATCGGTGGTATTCCTCATTTTGAATATACTAGAGAATATGGGGTTGAGTCGATGCGATGGATCATCGACCTTGCAGAAAAGCATGGAAAGTTAGTTGATGTCCATTGTGATGAAATCGACGATGGCGCATCAAGGTTTTTGGAGGTATTGGCTACAGCCGCTTTAGAAAAAGGAATTGGAGAACGAGTGACAGCAAGCCATACGACTGCAATGCACTCTTATAACAATGCGTATTGTTCCAAATTGTTTCGTTTACTAAAAAAATCTAAAATAAATTTTATTGCTCTTCCTACTGAAAATATGCATCTACAAGGACGATTTGATGGTTATCCTAAGATTCGAGGTATCACACGAGTTAAAGAGATAAAAGATGCTGGAATGAATATATGTTTCGGTCAAGACTCCATACAAGATCCATGGTATACACTAGGTAATGGAAAACTACTTCGTGTTCTAGACTCAGGGATTCACTCATGTCATATGATGGGATACGAGGATCTAGAAACTGCATTAGACTTAATTACAGATAATGGCGCTAAAACGCTTAATATATCTGAAAACTACGGTATAGAAGTAGGTAAACCTGCAAACTTTATTATTCTTGAAGGTAGCAATGATGTCGAAGTAATCCAAAAACAAGGTGATGTTTTATACTCTGTAAGAGAGGGAGAGATACTCATATCTAGACAACCTGCTACTCTGAATCAAACGATACCGTTAATTGAATAAAAGAATGGTTTTTTACGAGCCACTAAAAATGCGTTCAAGAGTATTTTCTTGGAGCCCATCCCTGATTCTGTGTAACTGGAGATCTTTTAAGATCTCTAGGGGTATGGTTCAAGCAAACCATATATTATGTCCGAAAAAGAATTTTGTATAATTCTCCAGCGAGCCTTTCCCAAACTTTGTGTAACTGCTTATACCCTGTTAGCAAATAGCAGTTACACACAATACGGTATACCTAAAAAATTCTGCTAATTGTCTGACTAGAATATTCCCAGCTTGAGTGGATGAAATTGACGGCAGGGGTCAGATTAATCCCTGCCGTCAAACCTGTAAAGTTTAACTTGGGTATTTTAGTTGCGCAGCATCTAGAGCACTCACCATCATCGATCACACTTTCCCACCCACGCCTTTAAACTTTTCAACAAAAGCCGATATCTTCTGGAAAACTCTTTGCTTCTTGGTGAGATACTGTGGATTAAGAGGACTTAGCTTAGGTAGGACCTCATTTAGCTCCGTACCATTCTCACTGGCGTACTCACGCTTTAAAGATGCCGTTATATAACGCTTAGCTGCCTCTTCATTAAGATTTTCTGCTGCAATCATATCTTGGGCTTCACGCTGCTGCTCTATTTGAGCAAAGTTAAAGAAGGCCTCAATGATGCTGGATTTATCAGGGATGTTATCCAAGTTAGTTTTATTGATGAAATCTACCACCAGGCTTTCTTTGGCGCGATTACCAAGGCTTGCTCGAATCACTCTGCGCACTTCTTCAACTAAGGCAGACTTATCCTTGGTATTCTTGTTATGCTCGAAAATCAGCTCGAGGATGTAATCAAGGTTAATCTCTTGCGACTTAAGAAGATCCACCTCAAAAACCACTTCATCCCAGTCAAGCGAGGACTCGCTTTGCTCCTTAGCTGATTTTTCACGACGCAGCCAATCACGTATATCGTTATAGGTTGAGCGGTAATCTTGTACTTCCCGTTCAGCAGGCACTTTAATGGCTTGCATAGCAGCTAAGTCATCGTCGTTTAGGTAATGCTCATCCTTAAACGTCTCAACAGCGTCAGCATCGGTCACATCCAAGTCTTGCAGTGCTTTTAGGCTTGCAAACTCATCATAGTTTTGTAAGATGTTCTCGACACGCAAATACTCCCCGAATAACTTGGCAAAGTCCTTCTTGTCAGACTCTTTGACAATCTCATCAGGATTAGGGAAGCGTTGTTGTAGTTCTTTGACCACTTCTAAATAACCACGGCGGGCTTTGCCGGTGGCGATATCGGTAAAGCCTTCTAGGTATTCTTTATAGCTCTTCTCCAACACCACGTTTTTAGTATTTCTATCGCCAAATAAGGTGATGGCATCAATGGTCGCTTGCTCTAAGTCACGAAACGTCACGATGTTACCAAAGGTCTTAGTGGCATCATAAATGCGGTTAGTCCTTGAGAACGCCTGCATCAGACCGTGATAGCGAAGGTTTTTATCAACATAGAGCGTGTTTAAGGTCGGCGCATCAAAACCTGTGAGGAACATACCGACAACAATCAGTAAGTCCACATCCTGCTTAATAACGCGTCCTGCAAGATCACGGTAGTAGTTTTGAAAAGACTTACTGTCTACGCCGTAATTGGTCTTAAACATCTCGTTGTAATCATGAATAGCACGGCTTAGAAACTCTTTGGCACTGCTATTCATGGCGGTAGGCTCAAAACCTTCGTCGGCAATGTCACCGATTGCGTCTTGTTCTTCATTGGCAGCATAAGAAAAGATAGTGGCAATCTTTAAGGGTCTCTCGCTGTCCTTTTGTAGCTGATTCAAGGTCTCATAGTAAGCCTTTGCTGCGTCCACACTACTAACAGCAAACATGGCATTAAAGCCTTTACCACTTCCTTTTAAGCGATGGGTTTTTTGCTTAAAGCTTTTTAAAACGTACTTTGAGATCTCTTCAATACGATCAGGGTGTAATAACAGCTGCTTGTTTTCTGCTGCGGTGAGCTTCGTCTCGTCCTGCTCGCTTTCAATGGCTTGAAACTGCGGGCGTACATCATTGTAGTCCACCTTAAACTTCAAGACCTTCTCATCACGAATGGCATCAGTGATGACGTAGGAATGCAGCTCATGGCCAAACACACTGGCCGTTGTCTCTGCACCCAAGGCATTCTCAGGGAAGATAGGAGTGCCTGTAAAACCAAACTGGTAGTATTTTTTAAACTTCTTTTTTAAGTTCTTTTGTGCTTCACCAAACTGGCTACGGTGTGCCTCATCAAAGATAAACACCACTTGTTTATGATAAATGGGTAAATCAGCCTCACCTTTGATTAGGTTGTTTAGCTTTTGAATGGTAGTGACAACGATTTTATTATCGTCTTTTTCAAGGTTACGCTTGAGTCCTGCGGTACTGTCGGAGCCATTAACGCTATCAGGGGAGAAGCGCTGGTACTCTTTCATGGTTTGATAATCAAGATCCTTACGATCCACCACAAAAAACACCTTATCAATAAAAGGTAGCGAAGTTGCTAAGCGGGCAGCTTTAAAGCTGGTTAAAGTCTTACCTGAGCCTGTGGTATGCCAAATATAGCCGCCACTCTCAAGAGTGCTCCACTTCTTGGATTGATAAGCACTGTTTATCTTCCATAAGATGCGCTCAGTAGCAGCAATCTGATACGGACGCATCACCAATGAGGTATTACTCACATCAAAGACGGTGTAATGCATCAGCACGTTTAATAGGGTGTTTTTTTGAAAGAATGTCGCGGTAAAATCTTTTAAGTCTTTGATTAAGGTATTGTCTGATCGTGCCCAGTTCATGGTGAAATCAAAGCTGTTTTTATTGCGCTTAGTGGTATTGGCAAAGTAGCGGGTATCGGTGCCGTTTGAGATCACAAACAGCTGTAGGTATTTATATAAGGAGTTATCGGAGTTAAAGCTCTCTTTGCTATAACGATGTACTTGGTTAAATGCTTCACGAATGGCGATACCACGCTTTTTAAGCTCAATTTGCACAAGCGGCAAGCCATTGACCAAAATAGTTACATCATAGCGATTGGCTTGTGTGCCCTTTTGAGCAAACTGTTTAATGACCTGTACTTTGTTACGTGGGATGTTTTTTTTGTCCAGCAGGGCAATGTTCTTCAGGTGGCCATCATCAAAGGTAAAATCATAGATATGGTCATCATGAATCTTTCGAGCTTTGTCCGTGATGTTATCACTAGGATTATCAAGATACTCCATCACAAAGCGCTGCCACTCAGCATCTGTAAACTGCACCTCATTTAAGATCTGCAGCTGTACACGTACGTTAGCGAGCATCGTTTCAGGCGAGTTTAAACCAGGGACAAACTCATATCCCTGGTTTTGTAAGTCTTTGAGTAGCTCACGCTCTAGATCATCTTCAGTCTGATACCCCCCATCAGGCTGATCGCACTTGGTATATTTATTTAAAACGATGAAATTATTCGATTCAGCAATGGTTTTTGTTTGGTCAGTCATGAGCTACTACCTCAGGCTTAGGGAAGCTTAACAGCAGATCACGGTAATATTCATATTGCTGTTGGCGCAGCTCTATTTCACGCGGCAGGCCTTCGGTCAGAGATGTGGTTAAGGCGTCGAATTTATCGAGAATAGAGACGATGCGCTCTTGTTCAACAATAGAAGGTACTGGAATCCCTATAGCATTTAGAATTGCTTGAGTTAGACTAGGTCTACCTGAGCCTGTATCTAATTTCATTAAATCAATAGTTTTCATATAATAATAAAAGAACTTCGGCAAGATTTGCTCAGTATCAATCTCAGTATAATAAATAGTGTCAACATTCCAGAAAGGAGTCTCAACGTAAAATATATTTGTAATAGATCCTTTTCTAGGGATTAGTACTGTAGGCTTATCATAAGCATACGTATCAACATAAGTCATAACACCACCTGAACCATAAACAGGTATGTCGCCGTTACCTAGATTTTTCCAATCCTTACCGTTTTTGATATTTACTACATCTCCCAATCTTTTGTACTGAATTTGATTATTATCAAACGTCAGCAACTGATCACGATAGTACGCATACTGCTGCTGACGCGCTGTAAGTTCTGCTGTAAGTTCTGCTGTAAGTTCTGTAAATGTGTCTAAAATTCGGACGATTTCGGCTTGAACGTTGAGAAGTGGTATGGGTATTTGAAGTCTTTCAACTATAATAGAGTCTAGAGTAGGTATTCCTGCCAACCTTACTTTAGATCTTAATAAATGCTGATACCCTATCAGCACGTAATATAGATATTTATTATTTAATAGCTTTGAATGCTCTATACAAAAACAACCATCCGACGACCAAAATTCTGTCGAGCTATAACCGACGGTTCCGGCCGAAGCTCCAACATTTATAATCATTACTGTATCAGCAGGTCTATTGCTACTATTGTAGTAACCTAAAGGCTGTAAACCACCATGATATACCGGAAACTCTTCATTATCAGATAACTGGCTTTTTACTAACCTTTTTCCTCGTAAAACTTTAGTTAATGTGTTTAACTCCTTCCACTCAACCTCAACTCCATCAAGTAGCTTTTCCATATAACTTAGCTCACTCATGCCTCAATCTCCGCAACGATTTTATCGATATCAGCACGCAGCTTATCAATCTTAGCGACTGTCGTTTTAAGCTCGCTATTTAAAGCTTTAATATCTATAACCTCTCTTGTATCTTCTGCTTCTACATAAGCACTTACCGATAAGTTATAGTCATTTTTAGCAATAGCGCTGTTATCAATATTGGCAGACAAATAATCCGTATCTTCTTTAGTATCAAACAACGTCATGATCTGCTCGATATGCGCATCAGTCAGTACGTTAGTATTCGTCTCTGACTTAAACAGCTTACTGGCATTAATAAACTGCGTCTTACCCTCTGTTTTGTGCTTGGATAGCACTAAGATATTAACCGAGATACTGGTTCCAAAGAATAAGTTGGGTGCTAAGGAGATCACCGTCTCTACATAGTTATTATCTACCAAATACTGCCGAATCTTTTGTTCAGCACCGCCGCGATAGAATATCCCAGGGAAGCAGACAATAGCGGCGCGGCCCTTACTCGATAAATAGTTCAATGCATGCAGCACAAAAGCAAAGTCCGCCTTTGACTTAGGAGCCAATACACCCGCTGGCGCAAAGCGCTCATCATTAATTAAGGTCGGATCATCACTACCAATCCACTTCACTGAATACGGCGGATTCGAGACAATCGCATCAAAGGGTCTATCCTCCCCAAAATGCGGATCTAACAGCGTATTACCCAGCTTGATATTAAACTTGTCGTAGTTCACGTTATGTAAAAACATATTCATACGGGCAAGGTTATAGGTGGTGTGGTTAATCTCTTGACCAAAAAAACCCTCTTCAATGATGTGGTTATCAAAGTGCTTTTTAGCTTGTAATAACAAAGAGCCAGAGCCTGCAGCTGGATCGTAGATTTTATTAACCGTCTCTTGTTTGTGCATCGCAATTTGAGCAATCAGTTTAGACACGCTTTGAGGGGTGAAGAACTCACCGCCTGATTTACCCGCATTGGCCGCATAGTTTGAGATCAGATACTCATAAGCATCGCCAAATAGATCAATCTCACTGTCCTCAAACTGATGTAGTTTAAGGCCCGCTACCCCTTTTAGCACCGCCGCTAAACGAGTGTTTTTATCCGCTACTGTATTACCTAATCGGTTACTGGTGGTATCAAAATCAGCAAACAGCCCCTTAATATCAGGCTCAGACGGGTAGCCATTGGCCGAGCTTTCAATCTCTTTAAAAATAGCCGCCAAATCCGTATTCAAGTTTTCATTTCTATGCGCATTATCCGCTACGTTAGCAAACAGCTGACTTGGGTATATGAAATAACCCTTAGTCTTAATCGCATCGTCTTTAATATCAGCAGTAATCACTTCATCAGGAAGAGCGGCATAATTAACGCTCTCATCCCCCGCCTCAATATAATTGGCAAAGTTCTCACTGATAAAGCGGTAGAACAAAGTCCCCAACACATACTGTTTAAAATCCCACCCATCGACTGAGCCACGAACCTCGTTTGCAATTTGCCAAATTTGTCGATGCAGTTCTGCACGTTGTTGAGTACTTGTCATGATAAAAAATCCTGTAAAAAAATAAGAGACTAAAAATTACGCACATTGTGCCTAACTAAAAATACATTATCCACGATAACCGTCATCATGGGGCGCTAACGTATCAACCTGCTGATTTGAGAATAACTCACGGATGTCATCATCCGTATAGTCCGTATCATCAGGTTGCTTATGTTGTCCATGCTCTTGCTCAGCTGGCTGATCATTAGCTTTAGACGCCTCTTCATCTAGGCCAATATCGCCCCCCAAGCTTTTCACCATACTTGCAAACAACTCTTTGTCTGACTTTCTGGTTAAAAACTCTGGAAAGTTTTTCGCAAAGTAGTTTTGAATAAATTTTTCATCATCGCTCTTTCCTGCTAACACCTGTCCCAAAAAAGCGCCCATCAATATTTTTTGTTTGTTTAACCGCTTATCAAGCTTTACTTGTTGCAGCTTAGCTTTACGCTTTAACTCCTCTAAGCGTTGACGCTCTTTTAACTCATTGGCTTTTTGATTATCAAAAATAGATACAGACATCATCAATTCCTTTTATTAATATTAATCTAGCATAGCAAGGCGCTAGGCATCATTCAATCATCTATGCTACTCTTTAAGGTAGAATAATTCTAAATCTGATATATTTTATTTTAATGGGTGATGGTTGCGTCCCCCTGACTAAGGGCGAAGTAACGACTCAAAATTTAATCTATCCACTTCGTTACTATCTTAATTTTGAATCCTTCTTCGTTGGGGAAACCCCAAACCCCGCACACCACAAAAAGCGGTGGTGTGCAAAAAGCAACAATAGCAGGTGGCTCTTTATGACGATGGTACATATTGCGACAAAGGCGATTTCTCGAAAAGCAGGACAGTCGGCGGTGGCGTCGGCGGCCTATCGTGCTGGGGATGTGCTTGATGATGCCAAATATGGCAAGACGCATGACTATAGTAAAAAGTCTGGGGTGATGAGTAGCGATATTGTTTTGCCATTTTCGCTAAAGGCGCTGGGTGTGAGTGTGGATCGAGAGACACTTTGGAATACCGCTGAAGCGGCAGAGACACGTTCGGACAGTCGGGTGGCGCGTGAGTGGCTGATTAATTTGCCTCATGAGTTGTCTGAGGAAGAGCGCCATTCACTGGCTATCAACTTTGCTCAAAAGCTTTGTGACGATATGGATGTGATTGCGGATGTGTGTATCCATCGTCCAGTGATGAAGTTGCCATTCGATCCTAATGTACCGCCAAGTTCTAAGTATTTGCGTGAGGGTGAGGAAAACCCTGATCCCCGTAATTTTCACGCGCATATTTTAGTCACTACTCGAGCGCCTCTTGTTGGAGCTAATAAAACCTTGGCATTTGATCCAAAGCTTAAGACCCCGTTTGAGTGGTCTAATAAAAAACGTAAGGCGCATGATCTGCCGTCATCGATGCAGGAGATTAAGCGTATTCGTGAGATGTGGGTAGATACCGCCAATAAGGTATTGGCCGAATATCATCTACCGCTGATGGATGCGCGCAGTTACAAGGATCAGGGGCTTGATCAGCAGCCCACCATTAAAATGGGAATAGAGGCGACGGCCATGGAGCGCCGAGGCATCACGACCGAAAAAGGTAATACCAACCGCGCCATCAAAGAGCGCAACAAATTGGTGGCTGACAACCATATCAAACAGGAGGCAGACAATGAGCGACGAATTAGCGCACTTAGAAAAGGACTTGCTTGGGCAACTGAGAAAAATGCAAGACTACCTGGCAGCATTGGAGGCACAAAACAGCGAGCTGATTTTGCAAAACAACTCTCTGGAAGCTCAGAATACTACATTACATACTGCACAAAACAAGATAATAGAACGGCAATTCGAGTTGACGACACAAAACGATGCATTGAAAACGCAAAATCAGGCATTGCTTGGGCAGCTAAACGATGCGAAAACCTACCAAAGCGATGTGATGACACAAAACAAAGAATTAATGGCACAGCACAAGCAAATAACAAGCTCACACAAAGAATTGACGACACAAAACAAGCAATTGAGGGAATCACTGAAGCTATCGGAAAGTCAAATATTGAAATTAACAAAGCAACTGAGCGAAGTGCAAGACCAGCCCCCAACCCCTTCGATGACGCAGCACGACGAGCAAGAGCTGCTCGACTTGATCGACAAGAAGGACGCATTGATCGAGACACTCGAGCAAACCGTCACAAAGATGAGAGAATCTTTGAGTATGTTGAACGTATGAAGCTGCACCTAGCCATGCGCTTAATACAACGTCATCGTGATGATATGGCTATCAGATGGGCGCAAGGAGAAACCGCGGATGACGCCCCTGATAAATTTGATCAGCGGCAAGTGGCACTACTCAACGAGTTTGCACAGCACCATGGTATTGAGGACCACGATAAAGCGGTGGAATTTACCGCGCACTTACGCCAAGTGGCCAAACGTTTTGATCACACGCTGGTTGAA
>NZ_JBQSVM010000049.1:0-15554 GCF_052376235.1 Psychrobacter sp. AOP7-A1-24
ATAGCTTATGGGTTTTTTGGACTATGCTGAATCGTTGGTAAGCTTTTTATTTCTTTAATATTTACAGATAAGTGTATATATTCATCATAATTAGATTTTCAGTTCCTCGATAGCAAAGTCACCATTACCTAAGCAGTGACATTCTGGATTGTACATGCAGCCGCTGAGAAACAAATCAAAAATATAAGTATTTAGTGTGGGAATAGGTTTTTAATCAAGTATCTAAGCAATCCGATAATGAATAAACTATGTTAGATGCAGCTATTTCTGGTGCAGTTATAGTTTTCAATCCTAAATAGCGCGTTTTACCGTACCTTGTCCTATATCAAATACATATGTCTCACCATCATGAATAACATTTTTACAAAGCAAAAGCGTTTAAATCATAGAAAAAGATTATCTAATCTGTTGCATCAACTTGTAGTAAGAATATCATCTGACTGCATTCTAACGATAGGCTTAAGAGTGACGCCTTTTTCACTATCCTCTGCGGCCTGATTAATATCTTTTAGATCGTAGAATTTAACGAGTTTATTGAAGGGGAATTTTCCTGCCATATAAAGATCTACTAGCGTTGGAATCAATGCAATAGGCACACTATCACCTTCAACCACGCCGACTAATTTTTTGCAGTTTTGCATAAAATCGGTCAGATCAATATCTGCCGTTGAACCTGGCTTTGAGGCACCAACAATAGCGCCAATGCCGCGAGGGCATAATGCGGTGACCATGCTTGAGATAAGCGACCCTATGCCAGTTGAATCCATAGCAAATTGTGCACCGCCGCCCGTAATCTCCTGAATACGTGCAACAGCATCTTCTTCTTTGCTGTTGATTACATATGTTGCTCCAATCTTCAGCGCTAGCTCCAATCGTGAAGGCACAATATCAACTGCAATAATCGTCGTAGCACCAATCGCTGCGGCTGCCATTACTGCTGATAGCCCAACGGCACCGCCGCCCCACGCAACGAAGCTAGAACCAGCTGTTACTTTGAGTGCATTCATGACGGTACCCGCACCTGTTTGAATACCACAGCCTAAAGGACCCAGTAGTTCAAGTGGTGCATCTTTACGAACTTTGATAACGTTGCGCGTATTTGCCACAGCATATTGACCAAACGATGATTGACCGAAGAAACGATCGTTCAGTTCGGTATCGTTGCTTGCGATTAAGGCATGAGAACCATCAACTCTTTGACCAGAAAAATTATACTGATTAAAGTTTTCGCAATAAGCAGGGTGACCTTCATGGCAAGAATCACATTTATTGCAGTTTAAAAAAGTCATAACAACATGGTCGCCAATAGTGATGTCTATTACTTTACTGCCGATAGACTCAATAATACCAGAGCCTTCATGCCCCAGTACTATTGGGTGCGGAACAGGGAACACCTGATCACGAGCGATCATGTCGGTATGGCACATTCCGGTTGCTACGACACGTACCAGCACTTCGTCATCTTGTATAGTAGCGGTTTTGACTTGCTCAATTTGGAATGGCCCACCTTTTTGGCGAATCACTGCTGCCGTGTAGCTAGTAGGGGTTGTCTGTATCATGACGATTCCTCTGAGTGACTGGTTAAAGATGCTAGAGTCATATGATTTTTAGTTTTTATTAACAATAGCAATGTCGACGAAAATAATGTTAAGCGATTAAGATTGACAAGCAGCACTGGCTTCTTTAGCCTTTTGATACACTGTTTGTGCGTCTAAATTCAGCGCTGTGACATCTTTTAGGTACTTTTGAGTACCAGCTTCTAACGGACCTTTCCATTTTGGATCGTTTAATGGATCTGGAATATCTATCATCGTGTCACCCTTGGCTTTGGCTTCTGCCATATATTTTGCATCTTCTGCATCAAATACTTTGCCTGCCGCTGCTGCCATCTGCATGCCTGAGTTGTTATCAATGACTTTTCTGAGGTCGTCTGGTAGGCTGTTATATTTGTCTTTATTCATAGTTACCATAATAGCGGAACTATAAAAAGGAATATTAGTGTGGGTGTTGGTTAGCTCTATCAACCTAAAGGACCCTGTCGCATCCCACGGCAGACTTAATCCATCTAATACACCGCGTTGCAGTGACGTATAAATATCAGTCGCAGGTAAGCCAACTGGCGTGCCACCTGCCGCTTCAATAATATCGCCTGCAATAGCAGAGGGGCGACGCATACGTAAGCCTTTTAAGTCATCTGGCGTGCGAATGGCTTTATCAACGGTGTGCATGCCGCCTGGACCTGTACCCATCATAAACAATAAATGAGTGTCTTCGTATTCACTCGATATCACCCCATCATCATACAGAGTCTGTAGCATACAGTTCATCTGAGTCGCTGAATTAGAAAGCCCTGGTAGTTCTGTCACTTGGGTCAATGGAAAGCGGCCATTGGTATAGCCTTGTAGCTGAGAGCCTATATCAACGATACCTTTGGCAGTCGCATCGTAAGTGGCATCAGGTTTACTAAGAGTTGCTGAAGGATATATTTCAACTTTGATACGGCCTTCAGACTCTTCTTCGACTTTTTTGGCCCAAGGCTCAAAAATTTCTGAATGAGTGGCCGCTGTTGCTGGCCAAAAATGTGAAAAACGTAATGTTGTGACTTCTTCGGTACTCGCCGTTGCGGCTTCGTTTGATTTCGAGCAACCAGTCAATCCAATCATAGCGGCTAACGTCAAACTAAGGGGAAGCGTTTTTCTCATCATAAAATCCTTTTTCGATATTCTGTTCTAAATAAGAACTCTTGTTCGTATAGTGAATTAAAAATACCTTGTTTTTACTTTTCTGTCAATCTGCTTTACTGCTTGTAGAACCAAATTTATGAAGTGATATCTTCAATAGCTAGTAATACGGTTTGACATTGTCTTTGCGCTGCACCGCAGTAGGTCAAAGGTGATAAAACTGTTTTAAGCTCATCATGATTGCTTAAACCTACAGACTGCTCTGATAGCAAAGCCAAAAAGGTAGTTGTAAATCCTTGATGTTGACCGTGGGCTTGTTGGCTCGCTTGATTAATTAACGGGTAGATTTTGTCTTTGTCTGCTTCAAAATATTTTTCTAGGCCTTTGATTAAATAAGCATCGCTATTTAAATCAAGGTTGGTCGCCATACGCTCAGGGTAGACCTGCAGTCCATGCAATAATACTTTTAAATACGATACAGCACCTGCTATCAAAGCTGTGCCTTCAGTTAAAGGTACCCAGCTAGCATGCCACTGTCCTAATGCGCGCTCAAAAGGCTGAGCAGTGCTATTACTAATTACACTCATATGTCCATGCATCCGTAACGTGGCAGTTCTGATCAAAGCGCATAGTACAGGGTTGCGCTTATGTGGCATTGATGAGGAGCCACCCATACCCTCAATAGACGGTTCAGCAACTTCACCTAGCTCAGATTGAGTCATCAAAGCGATGTCCTCGACGATATTTTCCATTGCCCCAGCACAGGCATCTAATGTAGAAGCAATAGCATGAATAGGTTGTCTATTGGTGTGCCAAGGGAGTAGAGGAGCTGATAAGCCCAGTGACTCCGCTAACTGTTGCGGTAGATTATGATGCTCGTTTTCTTCATTACTTACGCCAACAGGACCACCCCATTGTAAGTAAAACCCTGACTGCTCTAATTGTGCTAACTTAGGCATGATAGCTATCAATGAAGATGCCCATTGGGATACTTTGGTACCAAAAGTGATAGGTAGCGCCTGTTGTAGCAGCGTTCTGCCTGCCATCGGCGTTTTACGATGTGTTTGAATCAGTACCTCACAAGCTTTTAATACTTCAATCAAATCTTGATGAATGCGTCTAAATGAAGGTTTGAGCATCATCATCATCGCGGTATCAATCACATCCTGACTGGTCAATGTTTGATGAAAAAACGGTTTTATATCGGTTGGAAGTAAAGACTTTGCTTGTGTTACAAAAGGAATAGCAGCATTACCGCCCAAATAAGTTTGTTTTCCAATGGCGTCAATATCAAATAATTCTAAGGCTAACGCTTGCTGGGATTGTTGAAAGATGTTTTTTGGGATAAGCTGATTTTTCTCTCGCACTTTTAGAACGGCTAACTCAAAATCTAACATGGCTTGAGTGAAAGCCTGGTCAGAAAATGCATTGGCAATATCAGAATGTACAAAAGGCTGATTGATTAGTCGATTGATTTTCATTTAGAATTCCTAACTTTGGTAAGTATGAATAATATATCTATGAAACAAGATAAGAAAATATCCTTTGATAGTCCAGATTTCGTGACGTCTCTTGCTGGTGGTTTAAGCGTTCTGCGAGCGTTTGATGACAATCATTCAACGATGACGCTGAGTGAAGTCGCCGAATGTACCAATATGGACAGAGCAAAGGCGCGGCGCTATCTAC
This sequence comes from Psychrobacter sp. AOP7-A1-24, assembly GCF_052376235.1. Taxonomy (NCBI): domain Bacteria; kingdom Pseudomonadati; phylum Pseudomonadota; class Gammaproteobacteria; order Moraxellales; family Moraxellaceae; genus Psychrobacter; species Psychrobacter sp. AOP7-A1-24. The sequence continues at coordinate 4,368 of NZ_JBQSVM010000049.1, forward strand.
TGACGTTGCATGCGTTAGGCTATGTTCATAAGGACAAGCGTCAATTTAAACTCTCTCCCAAAACGCTCAGTATTGGGTCTAGCTATCTAAGCAGTGCGCATCATCACGACATCGTGCAGTTCTATCTCGAACGTGTGACTGAAAAAACGGGTGAATCTTGTTCCTTTGCCGTATTGGATGATGACGAAGTAGTTTATATTGCACGGTCTGCTGCCAAGCATCGTCTGCTATCCATTTCGCTCTCTATTGGTACTCGGCTGCCTGTCGCTTACACTTCTATGGGCCGTGCTATATTGGCCAACCTGCCTGGAGATGAGCGTGAAGATTACGTCGAAAAAATTGAGCTAAACGCACATACACCCTTTAGTATCACTGATCGTAAACAATTCAAAGACATGTTAAGTGCCGCTCATGACGAGCAATATGTGGTTGTCGATCAAGAGCTTGACACTGGTCTGCGATCCCTTGCACTGCCTGTTTATAAGTCAAATAATGAACTTATCGGCGCTATCAATATCAGTACTAATGCCATGCGCGTGTCAAAAGATATGCTTATCAAAGAGTTTTTGCCCATATTGCGTGATTGCGCTGAAAAAATCCAAACGTATTATATCTAGTCAGTCAAGCCAAATGTTATTACCTGTTGAAGTTTATACAACGTTATGAGCAGATAAAAATCACGATTGAATGGTCATCATGAAAAAGGCTTCCAATGCTTTATAAAAAATTGCATTGGAAGCCTTTTTTTTGTCTTTTACCAAAACTAGGCAGCCAAGAATTGGGATTAAAATAATTATATTTTCTAAAAGGTAAATTATTGACAGCATGGTAAAAGGACAGTATAGTCAAGTTCATAATATGAACATTAGTTCTAATAAAGAACAAAGGATATCATATTTATCAAAAAAATTGAGGTAATTATTTGCTGCCATCTACCTTTTTTACTGTAAAGGAAGAGGTTGTCTTTAATAGACTCATAAAACACTACTGCAGTGCCAAGGATGGTGGAGCAGCTGGCATTGACCGTATTTAAGCTGACTCAGCTGCTATTTATATACAAGGAAGTATGCAAATGAAAATCAAAGATAACGTCAAAATGAGAGGTATGTCTGTGCTGATAGCCTTGGCATTAGGCATGGTAGGGTGTTCTGGTCAATCAAATGAGCAAAGCTCTGAAATTGAAACCACCGTTTTAAGGTTCTCACACTTTTGGCCTGCAACCTCTGCGATGCATATTGAAGTTTTTGAGCCATGGGCAAAAAAAATTGAGACGGAATCTAATGGCCAATTAAGGGTTGAGATTTATCCATCAGCAACGCTGAGTAAGCCAGACGTGATGTATGATTCTGCTGCTAAAGGCGTTATTGATATCGGCTCTCAGGCACACGGCTACAGTGCTGGTCGTTTTCCACTCACGCAGATTGCTGAGCTTCCCGGCCTTTCAAACTCTGCCACCCAAATGGGCTGCATTCTACAAACACTTTACGACGATGGCACTATCGCCAGTGAATATGAGGACACGCATTTGTTATTTCTCATGGGCGCAGGACCGGCTGCGATTCATACGGTTGGTGAACCTATTCGTGTTCCTTCTGATATGAAGGGTTTGCGTATTCGTCGACCATCAGCCATTGCAGGCGATATCATTGAAGCTACTGGCGGCACACCAGTGGGTCTTCCAGCTAATGATATCTACACCTCATTACAGCGTGGCGTGATTGATGGCCTCAGCTTTCCTTGGCAGCCAACGGGTGACTTTAGACTAGTTGAATTAACTAAAGCGCACACTAACATACCTTTCTATAATTCAGCATTGCTCGTGACTATGAACAAAAGTAAGTATGAGAATTTGCCTGACAACCTCAAAAAAATCCTAGATGACAACTCAGGTAGAGTAATGTCTGATTTGGTAGGTGAAGTAACAGATAGAGAAGATGCTCAGTATATGGCAGAAGCGCGTGCTGCTGGACATACCATGATTGATATCCCTGATCCGCTCAATGATCCTGATTGGAAAGGGCCTCTATTGCAAGGCACGCAGAAATATCTGAGCGATGTTAAAGCATTAGGTTTAGATGCTGATGGTATCTACGAAAAGGTAAAAACGGTTAGTGCAGGCTGTAAATCTTAGGCAATGGTAGGTAGGCCTCATGTAGACAGTCACAATGATTGTTCAATATGTAGCTTTTTATTGGCTGTAAGCGTTGCGCCTAAGCGTGACTGTCAATATTGACAAAGGATTATCTCTAAAAAATATCTTTTTGTCTTATGTTTGATAGTTGATAAAAATCAACAAAAATTTTAAAGGATTAAAATTATGAAGAGTATTACACATCCAACCGGACTGTTTGACAATGGTGCAAAAGACTATAAGCATATTACCGCTATTCCTTTAGCGGCGGCTATGGGAGCAGAAATACAAGGCGTAGATCTCAGCAATGTGAGCGACGACGCTTTTGCTGAGATAGAAGCGGCCTTGTATAGGCATAAGCTTATATTTTTTAGAGATCAAGACATCACTTTTACGGACCACGAAAATATAACGCTCAGATTTGGTGATTTTGGAACAGACGCCTACACCAAAGGTGTAGAAGGGCATGAGAACATCCAACCGGTCATCAAAGAAGCAACTGTCGAAACAAAGATGGTGTTTGGTAGTGGCTGGCACACAGATTCCGCCTTTTTAGACTGCCCGCCTGCAATCGCGATCAACTATGGCAAAGATATGCCTCCATATGGTGGTGATACCTTATTTGCAAACTCTGTACTCGCATACAACAGCTTAAGTCCAGCAATGAAAGAGATGATAGCCCCTCTTAAAGTATGGATGAGTGCTAAACACGTTGTGAGTTCTATGCAAGCTGAAAAACAGTCACAGAAAAGAAAGTCTGGTGAATTAGGCAGTTTAGAGCTTGATGTCGATACACAAAAAATGATTGAAGGATCTTATCACCCGCTGGTTAGAACACATCCTGTATCAGGCGAAAAATCACTGTATGTAGACAAAACCTATGCCTGCGGTATCGAAGGTATGACAGAAGAAGAGTCGCGTCCTCTACTGGATTTCTTAGCAAGTTTTGCGACTCAAGAGTCTTTTGTTTGCAGGCTTAAGTGGTATAACAATACGGTTATCATGTGGGATAACCGAATCTGCTTGCATCAGGCGTTTAATGACTATGATGGCTATAGAAGAGAGATGTATCGGGCAGTCGTCATGGGCGAAAAACCAGAATAAGAGGATGGCTTAATGAAAGATATTTTTGAATCAATAGTAACGCCGCCTGGCTATAGTGATGATGAGTGGCAGGCGAGAATTGAGCTGGCATTATGCTATAGAATGGTTGACTACTATGGTTGGACTACACAAGTTTATAACCATATCTCGTATCGAATTCCGGGTACAGATCATTTACTAATTAATGCATTCGGGCTTTTATATGGTGAAATTACCCCTTCAAATCTGGTAAAAATAGATTTTGATGGTAATAAGCTTGATGATTCACCGTTTCCAATCAATAAAGCGGGCAACGTCATTCATACCGCCATCCATAAAGGTCGTCCTGATATTCACTGTGTGATGCACACTCACAATACAGATTTACAGGCAGTTAGTGCTTTGGAATGTGGTTTTATACCTTTATTCCAGGAAGCGTATATGTTTCATGATCGTATTGGTTATCACCCTTTTGAAGGCATTGTATTAGATGCAACAGAACAAGAGCGACTTGTTGAGTCAATTGGTACTGACAATCACACGCTCATGCTTAACAACCACGGTGTTATTACCACTGGCCCTGATGTGTCATGGGCGTTCATGCGAATGTACCAAATTATACAAGGCTGTGAGGTTCAGTTAAAGGCGATGGCTTCTGGTGGTAAATTACTCCAAGCTAGTGATGAAGCAATGATTAAAACCAGAGAGCAGTTTGAGGGCGGTGACGCGCAAGCTGGTGCCCAGGTTAGGCTACCTGAATGGCCAGCATACTATCGGTTGATGAGCCGGATTGATCCTAACTGGATAAGATGAACTACTTGTTCTTACTGATATTTTGTCAGTTTATTTACATAGATTAGTAGAATTTTTAGAAATGAAAACCCACGAATTAGCGTGGGTTTTTTATTTTGGAAAAACAAGTAAACTCTGTTGACAAAAGCCAATAAAAAGTATAATTTAATTCATTATACGAACAATAATTCTTATATAGAACAATATTGGTAACAATCAGTATTGAATCTTGAGGGTATAGCGTAATGACAATGTGCCCATATTGCCTTTAGGGAGAAAGCAGCATGACCCCAGTATATATTTGTCACCCCAAACGTTCAGCAGTAGGTCGGTATGGCGGCGTATTGGCCGATATACGTCCTGATGATTTGCTGGCACAAGTGATCAAAGCAGTGCTTGAAGACGCTCCTGATTTTGACCATAGTGCGATTGAAGACAGCTTTATAGGCTGTGCTAACCAAAGCGGTGAAGACAATCGTAACGTTGCGCGCATGAGTGGCTTGTTATCAGGGCTATCAGAAAAAGTACCAGCGACAACCATCAATCGACTATGTGGCTCAGGCCTCGATGCAGTAGGAACGGCCTTTCGTGCCATAGTCAGTGGTGAGATGGAGCTAGCATTAGCAGGTGGAGTTGAGTCTATGACCCGAGCGCCATTTGTAATGGGTAAGCCTGAGGGTGCCTATGATCGTCGTCAAACGCTGCAAGACACGACCATGGGCTGGCGTTTTATTAATAAAAAAATGGACGCTATGTATGGTACAGAAGCGATGCCACGTACCGCAGAAAATTTAGCGGAAAAATATAATATCTCTCGTGAAGACCAAGATTCTTTTGCAGTGTGGTCACAACAAAAGGCCGCTCAGGCACAAAATGATGGACTTTTAGCGACCGAAATCACTCCTATTACGATTGAGAGACGTAAAAAAGAAGCGCTAATCGTCGATACAGATGAGCATCCACGTCCGAATACTGATATGACTGCTCTAGAAAAGCTGCGTCCTATCTACGAAGGAGGGACAATTACTGCTGGTAATGCTTCTGGTATCAATGATGGTGCTGCTGCGATGTTGATCGCTAGCGCCGCAGCTGTCAAAAAATACGGTCTAACACCTGTTGCCAAAATAGAAGGCATGGCAACGGCGGGTGTGCCTCCGACCATTATGGGTATTGGCCCTGTGCCTGCCACCCAAAAGCTCTTGAAGCGTCTTAATCTTAGTCTGGATGATATCGATATCATTGAGCTTAATGAGGCTTTTTCTGCTCAAGCACTGGCTTGTTCAAGAGAGATGGGTCTAGAAGACCGTGATCCGCGTCTTAATCCCAGAGGTGGCTCTATTGCACTGGGTCATCCACTAGGGGCTTCAGGCGCTCGTATTTTGATTTCAGCTATTCATGAGTTACAACGTACCAAAAAAGATCGTGCACTTTGTACAATGTGTATTGGTGTTGGACAAGGTATTGCTTTAGTGGTTTCAAGAGTAGGAGAACAATAATGGCATTTTTGACAACAGACACGCATCTCGTTGCTTACCAAGATAGTGGTGAAACCTACTTGCCAGCATTATTTATGGCGCACCCGTTAGGTATGAGCCGTAATGTATGGGACAAAGTATGTGATGAGCTACATGGTCATTATCGCTGCATACGTTGGGACCTACCAGGCCATGGCAGCAGTGGCGCTGCTTGTACAGATTTGACGCTAGAGCAACTGGCTTATGATGTGCTCAGCTTAGCGAACGCTTTAGATATTGAAAGATTTAGTTTCATTGGTACTTCGATTGGCGGCATGATCGGGCAAAGCCTCTGCCAAATTTCGCCAGAATCTTTAGAGCAGGTTTGGCTCACCAATACAGGTGCTGTGATTGGTACAGCTGAGGCGTGGTCTGAACGCGCTGCCAACGTTCGTAGTTTGGGCCTGGCTCAAATGGCTGAAGGAATTGTCCCGCGCTGGTTTGCCCCTGCGTATATTAAGCAAAATCCTGATGCACTGCTTGGCTGGCAAGTACAGTTATCACGCAATGGCGATGAGAGCTACGCCAAACTTTGTGAAGCTATAGCTAAAGTAGACAACCGCAAAAAGCTAACAACTTATAGAGATAAAGTGGTTTTGGTGGCAGGGGGAGAAGATGTCTCGACACCACCTGCCAAACTAGAGGAGATAAAAACTGAGTTTACTGATGCAAAATTAGAAACTTTTGAAGGTGTGGGCCATGTACCGTCAATAGAAGCAACGAGCCAATTGGTCAAATTAATACAGTCAGATGCGGCTCGCAAGACAGTCGGACAGACGGGTATTGGCTATGAGCAGGGCCTAGTCCAGCGTAAGCGCATTTTAGGAGAGGCCCATGTTGAAAAAGCATCCCAAAATGCCACCACATTGGACAGTCCATTTCAACAATTTATCACGCGTAATGCTTGGGGAGAGCTGTGGGGCGATCACAGTCTCACGGTACAGCAACGAAGCATGATTACCACTGCGATATTGGCCGCACTCGGGCGTGATGGTGAGCTTGGCTTACATCTACGTACCGCGCATCGTCTAGGTATTAATGAAGATCAGTTACGTCAGGTGCTGATGCATGTATCGGTCTACGCTGGCGTACCAGCAGCCAATCATGCTTTTTCTTTGGCCAAGGACAATGGCTGGGGCAATCCTACCGTCTGATATCAAATGCTTTTAAAAGATAAATCTGCTTAATAAAATGGAGAGCTGTAATGAGCCATAAGTACCCTTCTTTTCTACCGCGTGAACGGTCTTGGCAGCCTGGGCCATTTACGCCAGGCTACAAAACAACAGTAGCAAGATCACCGCGCCAAGCCCTAGTCAGTCTCCAAAGAGCTAGCGATTCAGAGCGTAGTGGCCCTGTTTTTGATGGCTTAGAGATTGGTCAGTATGACAACGACTTACTAATGAACTTTCGGACAGAAGGCACGCAAGCAGGTTTGCCCATCGGTGAACGTATCATCATGCATGGTCAAGTAATCGATCAGTTTGGTAAGCCTGTCCCCAATACGTTGGTTGAGATGTGGCAAGCAAATGCTGGTGGTAAATACCGTCACAAAAGAGATGGCTATCTGGCACCACTAGATCCTAACTTTGGTGGTGTGGGACGATGCGTTACAGATGCCAAAGGGCGATACCGTTTTCGTACCGTGCGTCCCGGCCCTTACCCATGGCCAAATGGAGTCAATACATGGCGCCCTGCACACATTCACGTATCTGTAATGGGTCCGTCAATTTCTACACGTTTGGTGACTCAGATGTATTTTGAAGGGGATCCCCTTATTCCGATATGTCCAATCGTACAGGTATTAAAGGATCCAGAGGCAGTTGAAACGATGATTGCACGTCTAGACATGTCTCAGAGCAAGCCAATGGATTGTTTGGCATATCGTTTTGATATTGTGGTGCGCGGCGCATTACAAACTTATTTTGAGGAGTAGATCATGTATAGCCAATACAAACTACAAGATGATAGCGGTCTGCTACGTGAAACAGCATCTCAAACAACGGGTCCGTTTGTCCATATCGGTTTGGCATTAGAGATTGCAGGCTTTGAATCGCGTTCAGATGAAATTTGGCAAGATTTGGCCAAAGAAGGTGCTGAGGGAGAGCATATTGAATTGGTGGGTCATGTATACGATGGCAATGGTGATGCGGTCCATGATGCATTGATCGAGATATGGCAAGCAGACAGCCACGGTAATTATATTAGCAACTTTGATAACAAAGAACCGTTTAGCGGGTTTGGTCGTAGTGCTTGTGCCTTGGATGGGGATTTTCATTTCCATACCGTCAAACCTGGACAAGTAGGTTTTTATGGTAAGCCCATGGCACCGCACGTCAATATCGCCATTTTTGCACGAGGTATAAACCTACACCTGCAAACCAGAGCATATTTCGATGATGAGCAGGAAGCCAATGAGCAGTGTCCAATATTGAACAGTGTGCCTTCAGTGGAGCGCCGTAAAACATTAATTGCTAAAAAAGAGCAGGGTGGAGACAAGCCTCGCTACCGTTTTGATATTTATTTACAAGGTGACAACGAGACAGTTTTCTTTGATTTTTAAAAGATTGTTGTGCAGTTTAAGTGCGTTGTTTGATAGTTAGTATTTCCTATTTAATATTTTTAGGCAAACTAGGATTTGCCAAATAACAAATGAGAGGGATTTCATGAAACACAAAACGAAAGTAGCCATTATTGGTGCAGGTCCGTCAGGACTATTGCTTGGTCAGTTGCTGACTAAAGCTGGTATCGACAATGTTATTTTGGAGAGACAAACGGGTGAGTATGTCTTAAGCCGTATTCGCGCAGGTGTACTAGAGCAAGGTACGGTAAACCTAATTCGCGAGTCAGGTGCGGGCGAACGTATGGACAAAGAAGGTCTAATCCATACAGGTACAGATTTTAGTTTTCAGGGTGAGCATTACCATATTGATATAGAAAAATATAGTGGTGGCAAGCATGTCATTGTTTATGGTCAGACTGAGGTAACTCGTGACCTGATGGAAGCGCGTGAGAAAGTTGGTAGTACTACTATCTATGAAGCAGATAATGTTGAGTTACATGATATTGAGTCAGATAGCCCTTATGTGACGTATCAGCATCATGGTGAGTCGTTTCATTTAGATTGTGATTATATCGCTGGATGTGACGGGTTTCACGGTGTGTCGCGCAAATCGATCCCATCTGATCAATTAGAAGAGTACGAAAAAGTCTATCCGTTTGGTTGGCTTGGGTTGATGAGTGACACACCGCCTGTCAACGACGAGTTGGTGTACTGTGCTCATGAGCGCGGCTTTGCGCTATGTTCGATGCGTTCTGAAACTCGCAGTCGCTACTATATTCAAGTACCTGATACAGACAAGATTGAAAACTGGAATGAAGAAAAGTTTTGGGCAGAGCTCAAACGCCGTATTCCACCAGAGATGGCAGAGCGTCTGGTAACTGGTCCTGCAATAGAGATGAGTATTGCACCGCTGCGCTCGTATGTCTGCGAGACAATGCAGTATGGCAAAGTATTTTTGTTGGGAGACGCCGCGCACATCGTACCACCGACGGGTGCTAAAGGATTAAATCTTGCGGCTAGCGATGTCGATACGGCTTATCGTTTGTTCGTAAAAATATATGAAGACAATCGCATTGATCTCATTCCTCGTTATCAAGAAATTTGTCTAGCGCGCACTTGGAAAGCCGTCCGTTTTTCATGGTGGATGACAATGCTATTACATCGCTTTCAAAGCGCTGGACGTTTTGATTTCCGTGTACAACAAGCTGAGTTTGATTACTTTATTAATTCAGATGCTGGCAAAGCAACCATTGCTGAGAATTATGTTGGCCTACCATTTGAAGCATTAGAGTAAATAGCTGAGTTTCAATTATTTAGATCTAGCGACTCAACTTTTTATATAGGATGATTCCATGTTAAACAAAGTGACAGAATCTGCCATCGACGCCATGAATCATATCAATGATGGGTCGACCATCTTGATAGGAGGCTTTGGCTTGGCAGGTCAGCCCGCCGAGTTGATCGACGCATTGATTGAACGCAATGCCAAGGATTTAACCATTGTTAGTAACAATGCAGGCAACGGCGAGACAGGCTTGGCGTTATTGCTAAAATCAGGCTGCGTACGCAAAATTATTTGTTCGTTTCCGCGTCAGCACGATTCATATATTTTCGATGATCTTTATCGTTCAGGCAAAATTGAACTCGAAGTGGTACCACAAGGTACGTTGGCTGCTCGTATGCAAGCTGGCGGTAGTGGTCTTGGCGCGATTTATACGCCGACCGCTTATGGTACGCTGCTTGCTGAAGGCAAGGAGACACGAACTATCGATGGCGTAAACTACGTATTAGAATACCCAATTAAAGCAGATTTTGCCCTTATCAAAGCCTTTCAGGGCGATCGTTGGGGGAACCTAACTTATCGTAAAGCTGCTCGTAACTTTGGTCCAGTTATGGCGGCAGCATCGAAACATACTATCGCTCAAGTGAGTGAGGTTGTTGAATTGGGTGCGTTGGATCCTGAGCACATCATTACGCCAGGTATCTTTGTGCATCAAGTTGTCTGTATTGAAGGAGACAAATAATGAGTAATTATACTCCGCGTTCAGTTGATGAGATTGCGAAGCGTGTCGCTCAAGACATTGAAGAAGGCATGTATGTCAATTTGGGTATCGGACAGCCTACTAAAGTCGCTGATTTCCTACCAAAAGATAAAGACATTTTTTTGCATAGTGAGAATGGTGTTTTAGGCATGGGGCCAGCCCCTGAAGAAGCTGATAGAGATGGCGATCTGATCAATGCTGGCAAACAATATATCACGCTACTCAAAGGCGGTAGTTACTTTCACCATGGTGACTCTTTTGCCATGATCCGTGGCGGACATATTGATCTATGTGTTCTTGGTGCATTTGAAGTGGCTGAAAATGGTGACATCGCCAACTGGTTTTTGGGTCGTCCTAAGGACATTCCAGCAGTAGGTGGTGCGATGGATTTGGCAGTGGGGGCTAAAAAAGTCTATGTCATTATGGATCACGTTAGCAAAAATGGCGAGCCCAAAATTGTCAAAAACCTTAAACTACCGATCACAGGAGAACAGTGTGTTAATAGAATTTACACTGATTTGGCAGTGCTTGATGTCACAGATCAAGGGCTAGTAGTTCGTGACATGGTCGTGGGGCTAAGTTTTGATGCACTGCAAGAAAAAACAGGGGCTAAATTGATAAGATCATAATCAGCTATTATTTAATACACTTTACTATTAGCAATATATTTAACCATCAAGAAAGGACTCCATGATGAGGATTAATTTATCTGCGTCAGCCATAGAGGCTGTCCGGCCCGATCTATCTAATACACCTAGTAACTTTGATACTGCTGCATTGGCCGTTCTTGCTTTGGTAGGTGCGTTATGATGATCCTAACAAAAACCAGCGCGACTATCTCGCGGCTGTGTCAATTTATCGGCGGTGTTAGTCTCATCATCATCGTGCTTACCACTATGCTCGACGTTAGCGCACGCTACATATTCAAACTCACCGGTGGTGAGTTTGGATTTACCGTCAAAGGTAGTGTAGAGATCGTTTCCTACTTTATGCTATTTGCATTATTAGCCGCCTTTGCTGCTTTCGTTGAACGCTCACAAATCATCGTCGATGTCTTTACCCAGA
>NZ_JBQSVM010000050.1:0-14225 GCF_052376235.1 Psychrobacter sp. AOP7-A1-24
GTGTGTCTAAGGCTTCCTAGGTAGATTTGGGCAACTTGAGGTTTGGTAAATTCTAACGTACGGATTAAAATCACCTAGCTAGCCGGATATCCCTTGCCTTACTATTTACAGGTTCGGGTTCACAATAATTTTCACTGCTGATTCATTGTTGTGAATTAAAGTCTCAAAGCCTTTAGCAATCAAGTCATCCAATTTGATACGTTGAGTAATAAAGGGCTCAAGGTTCACTAAGCCATCTTCGACCAATTTGATGGTTTCTTGATGATTGTTTACATAACCAATAGTCCCACGTACATCGAGCTCCTTCATGACTACGCTATGTACATTTACGGAAGCTGGGTGGCTCCAGATAGAGACAATCACAACCACACCAGTAGGTTTAGTAAGTTCAACCAGCGAGTCCAATACCTTATTGACGCTGGTGCATTCAAAAGCCACGTCCACACCGCGGTTATCCGTAAGCATCATGACTTCTTCAGTCAAATCTACTTCAGTCGGATCTAAAATGTAATCGGCAATCCCACTTTCTTTAGCCTTCTCTTTGCGCTTGGTACTCAATTCAGTGAGAATGACGGTAATGCCTTTGGCTTTTAAAACTGCCGCCAATAACAATCCAATCGGACCACCGCCACCGACCAAAGCAACATCACCTGCTTTGGCGCCACTGCGCACAAAAGCATGATAGCCAACGGCTAACGGTTCAATCAAGGCTGCTTGATCTAATGGTATTTTATTAGAGATAGGATGTACCCAGCGGCGCTTGACCGCAATTTTTTCAGACAAACCACCACCGCGACCACCAAGACCAATGAAGTTCATATCTTTTGATAAGTGATAATTCTCACCAGGCGCGGTAGAAACATCATCAGCGATAATATATGGTTCAACCACGACATGCTGACCGATCTCAATATCATCAACACCCTCACCAATAGCATAAACGACGCCTGAGAATTCATGACCCATAGTGATTGGGGCAGACTCTCCTGAGATTGGGTGAGGATGACCGCAAGGGGGAATAAAAATAGGACCTTCCATAAACTCATGCAAGTCGGTACCACAGATGCCACACCAAGCGACATCGATTCCAACGGTACCCGACTCTACAGTAGGCTCTGGAATATCTTCAATACGAATATCGCCTTTGTCATAAAAACGTGCCGCTTTCATATAAATCTCCTTTGATTGTCATTAAAAAAATATTGGATGGTGCATCAAAAATTATGCTGGCATCAAACGTAGCCATAATGGATGATTGTAAATATTTGGCTGAGCAGATAAAAAATAGGCATAGATGCCCTAACCTCAAAATCATTATCCACTGCCAAAGCAAGATTGCAACCGTGAGCTACACACATATAAGCCTAAGAGAACGATATCAGATTTATGGCATTAAAAGGGCATAACATGGCAGTCAATTTGTAGTAGAAGCTGTCAAAAAGATAACAGACAACAATCGTAACTTGAGTGCAACTGTTCAGCAGCTCGAAATAGAGATGCAAACGCTCTCAAATTGGCATAACAAAGCCAATCAAGGCAAGCTTGTAGGAACAAAGCAGTATGACCCTGAACTTATGAGTGCGCTTGAAGAGGTAAAACGCCTAAAGCGACAGCTTAAAGTTGCCGAAGAGGAGCGCGAGATCTTAAAAAAGGCGACGGCGTACTTCGCGAAAAACAGTTAGTAAAGTACGCCTTTATCAAAGACAACCAGCAAATCTTTAGCATCAGTAGGATGTGCCGCGTACTTAGCGTTAAACCATCGAGCTACTACGACTGGCTGAGTCGTGATATCAGCTGTCAGCAGGTACACCGTAATCAGTGCGAGCTACTAGTTAAAGCCGCTCATAGTGAGACTCATGAGCGCTATGGTGTTGAGCGTCTGCATGCAACGCTCACCGAGCAAGGGTATGATATTAGTCTATACATGGTCAGAAGCATCAAAGAGGAACACGGCATCAAATGCCGTCGTCATAAGCGCTTTAAAGTCACCACTGACTCTAATCATCACAAACTGGTCTATCCAAACGTGCTCGATCAGAAGTTTGACACCAGTCGCCCTAACCAAGCATGGGTAAGCGATATTACTTATATCTGGACACATGAGGGCTGGTTGTATTTAGCGGGAGTCAAAGACTTATATACCAAAGAGCTGGTCGGCTATGCGATCAACAAACGCATGACCGCAGATTTGGTCTGTCGCGCATTGAACATGGCCATCAGGAATAAACGTCCAAACAAAGGGCTAATCGTTCACTCTGACAGAGGCAGCCAGTATTGCAGCCATGCCTACCACAAGATCGTTAAGCAGCATCAGTTTACAGGTTCAATGAGCGCTAAAGGTAATTGCTTCGACAATGCTCCAATAGAAAGCTTCTGGGGCATATTGAAGAATGAGTTGGTATATCATAAGGATTATAAAACTAGATTTGCCGCCATTACCGATATCATTAGATACATCGAGCTATATTACAACCAGACTAGGATTCAAAAGGGCTTGAGCTATAAATCGCCAAGACAGATGTGGTTTGATTATTATCGTCAAGCTGCGTAACTAAAATCTCCCAAGTTTATGTATACGGATTTGACGGCAGGGGTCATTGTGTGTATGTCTTACTTCACCATTGGGCTTGGTTAGTTTTTTTCCTGGGCACCAATATCTATCTTTATTAGCCAGTACATATTCTAGATCTTCCACTGTAATTTCTAATAGGTTAGCAAGTGAGCTAATATTTGCAATTGGTGTAACCTGAGGTAGAGGGTGAAAGCCCATTGTTTAAGCTTCAATCATCGAATAAATTGTTTTGGTAAGGGATTCAATCTGCGTGTCTGTAATTTCCGAGATGGATTCTTGCTTAGCCGCCAAAAACACAAGGACACTTACTGGTATCTGTAAAGCGTCAGCAATTGATTCTAGATTGGATAAGGTTGGTTGACGTTTATCTTTTTCTATTAATGATAAGTATGATTCAGAAACATCTGCTAAAGCGCTTACTTGCAACTGCGTCATATTTCTCAATTTTCGACACTTTTTTATAACACTGCCGATTTTCATGTTTTCAACCTTATAAGAGTGGTAAGGCTTGCTGTACTACTCTAGAAACTTTCTAAAAATCTGAATAAGCTCAATAATGCTGGGGAAGTAGAGAAGTAAGTCACCGAGCGTTTTTAAACCTATTGCCTTATAGTCTGTTTCTTTGGAAGCTGAGTTCTCTATTACTAAATCAAGATTCTCTATTGCTTCTTCAATTTTACGAGTAACACTGGGTTCTAATGTATCATGCGTAGTTGTTTGAATCTCAGCAAGCTGAGCCCGCAACTGTTCTAAAAGTCTTTTATCATTCATACTATTTACGACGCTTCCTGACGGCACGGATTGTACCAGTCGACAACACAATCGAACCCGAGAGAAATAACATTAGAACGCCACAAGCCTTATACTGTGGCGAAGCCTCAGTCGAAATACCAAGCGAATGACAAGTTGCATAAGGCCAAACGAGATAGTACAGAGGTCGAGGTCTTCGGGTGTTGCAGCTATAAAAATAGCGGCTGAAATCAGCCAATTACAAGGTTCAATTAATAAATGATAGCTTCTAAAACGCATCTAGACGGATCGTCTATTCTGAGTTGTTAGGTTACTATAAAACATTACTGTGAGTCAAGTTTATGTATGCATACTAAAGTAGGATTGTTTAGTGCCTCATAAAGAAGTTACTAGTATCAATAGAACATCTGAACCCACGATAGGGAACCATACTTGTTCCCATAACAGACGTTATGACAAATGACTTTGGATAGAAGGATTCGGTTTCATTATTTCCGTTGGGGTATTACAGATATGGCTTATCCTGAATTAGGATTGTAATAAACACATCAAGACGAAATTAAGGACTATAGATATGACTACCACTGCATCAGAATTAAATACGCAGGATTTTATTACAGAATTTGGGCAGCATGAGCTTGTAAGCGATTTTAGCGAAGAAGCGATTAACGCTATTTTAACCCAATATAAGCGTGTGCAAAGCGAAAGCAATGACCCAGCGTCTATTGCTTGGGAGCCGCTCTTTAATGACGCTCTAGAGTGGGATGCATCGGGTGTTGTTTACGAGCTTAGTAGTGAAGTAAAAGAATATGCCAGCGAAATCATCAACATGATACGTAATGCAGATATTGGCATCAGTGCCGATGCGAAAGAAAAGTTTGACAGCTTGGAACATGATCTAAGCGATGAGGAATTGCTACAGTTTTTTCGATCTGAGTTGATGAAGTCACCCGATTATTCTAATGAGGTTGCGGCCATTCTAGCTCGTGAAAACGATTTCACAAAACTTGATAACGGTAAGTATCTTATTTTAGGCGCTTATTGATTTTTGACGCCTAAATCTGCTATTCGAATCCTTATTAGGCTATAGCGCCCTTTCAGCTACGTCTATCAACCCATTAATTCTCACAGGTATCTGACTTAATAATTTGCGACAATAGCCAACTTAACTAAGGAGCTATTGCAATGCAAATCACTATTTCAGATGAAGAAATGAAAATAATTGAGCTTTTTCAACAGAATGTTTATGGGAAATCGCCTGATACCACTGAATTTAATCAGCGTCATGATGGTAAGGCTGGGCACTGGCTTGAAAGACAGATGGGTATAGCAGCAAACGCTAATAACGAGCCTGATTTACATGGCTATGAGATGAAAAATTCTACTGGTAGTAAGACCACTTTTGGAGATTGGAGTGCTAACTACTATATATTCAAAGATAAAGAAGTCGATCTGAATCGCACGCAGTTTATGGAAGTGTTTGGCAAACCTAATGTAGAAAAGGGTGGACGTTACTCATGGTCAGGTAGTCCGATCCCTAACTTTAACTCTCCATCAACCTATAATGGCTCAGAAATGGTTTTTGATGATGCAAAGAACATAATCATCGTTTATAACTATTCAAGAGATCCTCGTCCTGATAAAGAAAATATAGTCCCACCAAACCTACAGCAAGAGGGAGTCATCTTAGCCCGTTGGGATAGAGATAACTTAAACGATAAGCTCACAAAGAAGTTCGGCCATCATGGTTGGTTTAAGTGTAATAAAGACAAAAACGGCTGTTACAACCAAATCGCTTTTGGTGAGCCAATGATCTTCGATAATTGGATTAAGCTTGTTGAGCAGGGCGTAGTATTTTTTGATAGTGGCATGTATGTAGGGAATGCTCGTAACTATTCCCAATGGCGTGCTAATAACAACCATTGGGACTCGTTAATTACCCGCACCTATCCACCATTTCCAGGATCTTTAGACAACAGCCAATAAATCAGTCTGCTTTTGAATGGCCTCAGCTTTGTGAAATGTTGAGATCATCTGCTCCGCTACTGCTTCAACGACCTTAACGCATACAGAGTTACCAAACTGTTTATATGCTTGAGTCTTAGATACTGCGTCAGTCAAAAACTCCTCGGGGAAGCCTTGTAATCTAGCGCATTCTCGGGGAGTTAGCATTCTTGGGTTCTTCCCATATTGCGATTGGTCTATCAACGCCTCAGAACCATCTTTATAGTAGCGTGCGCTAATGGTATTAGTGTACGCACTATCATGGTTAAATAAGCTGTAACCAAAGCCGTTACCTTTGTTTATGTGTTGGTCTTTTCTTTTTTGATGACCAGCCCATAGATTATCAGATATGGTATAGACCGTATCATCAGCTGGCACATCCTCTAATATATCCCCAACACGGGTCTTGCTATGAGTAGGCTCAGGGAAACTAAATAGCTCGTCAAAATTTTCGATTTTATCAAAATAATCTTTATTAAAACCTACGATGAAAATACGCTCTCTATTTTGTGGCGCACCAAAGTCAGCAGCTCTCAATACAGCATATCCTACCCAATAATTTAGCTTATGAGATAGAGCCTCTCGCGCTTCTTCACTCATAGGAACATCATCAGGTATGCTGTCCTTATGCTGCCCAGTCAAAATATCGTAGATGGTTTGAAAGGTTTCCCCTTTCTTATCAGTTCTGAGTCGCTTCACGTTTTCTAATAAAAACATTTTTGGACGTTTTTCAGCCAAAATTCGCTGAATCTCAAAAAACATAGTGCCGCGTGTGTCTTTAAAGCCTTGTTTCAGACCTGCTTGTGAGAACGCTTGGCAAGGAAAACCAGCTAAAAGCAGGTCATGATCTGGAATATCTTTGGCCTGAATTTGGGTAATATCCCCACTTGGATACTCTCCATAATTAGCAAAGTAGGTCTTTTGAGCATGTTTATCAATCTCACTGGTGAAAACACACTCACCGCCCTGTTTTTGAAACGGCAGACGTATACCGCCAATACCTGCAAATAAATCAATAAAAGTGAAATCACTATCCTTATTACTACGCTCAAAAGGATGGCTGTTGTTAAGTGCTTCTAGCTTCGCTAACCTTGTAGCAGAAGGTTTGTGTTCAGCGTTCTCCCAGCCACGAACCGTCCTTTCACCTGCTTCTTTCATCCCTAATAACAATGCTAATTCTTTTTGAGACACGCCTAATGACTTACGTTTCTCAATAACATATTGCTGAGTATCTTTCATAGTAACCTACTTTTAAAGTATCCTGTTTTATTCCCGGATTTTAACATAGGCCATTCACTTTGTGTAGGATAAAAGCTGCATATTGTCTTAAAATATGAAAATGATAATTAATAAACAAAAAAATAAACCCCCCTACTACTTGACGTAATAGGGGGGTTTATCGTTTAATGTTCATTAACGGTTACAGACGTTGGGGAACGACTGTAACGACCAAATAAGCTCCTAAACAGCGTTATTTGACCAGCAATTAAGCCCATTAGGGTCTATTTTAAGCCAAATCTAGGCTACTTTGCAATCAAATTACTCATATTACTACTGTAAGTTACCAATTTTACTCAGTAAAACCGCCTATTTGCTCGCTACCTTCGCCCTATCAACGCTCTTTAACTGTTCCCTAGCAATGGGTGGCAGGCCTCAGTGACGACTGCATTGCGTGGGTGACAAGCAAGCTCCCGACAGGGGTTACTAGACATATTGAGCAACGCAATGAGAGGTTATATTAGCGTATTCGTAGCGGTATATTGGGTGTTAACCCTTGCTAGCGTAGAAACGGCTATATAGCGGTTATGAGCGTGTCTAGGCGGTGCTATCAGCCGTAATCATAACAGAGTCAGCTTGATACAGTGATGACTTCCCGAGACGATGCCGATCGACCGACAGGCAGTTGTCAGGGCAATACTCTAAAGGGTTCGCAAGTTTTTACTTGTGGGCGCTTTAGGGTGAGTGTTGCCCAAAACTTCAACCTCTCTCCCTCCAAGCAGTTGTCCACAGAGTTGTCCATCAGGGTTGTCCACATAGCAAGGGCATACTCTAGTGGGCACACTGATTAAGAGGGAGAGAGGAAAGGTTCAAAAAAAAATTTGAAATTTTGAAAAATGAAAGTTTCGTGAGTTGAGGTTAATGATTGATAAGAGTGGCCAGTGAGTAAAAACGTTAGTTAAATTTTTGGCCACCTGTAATGACTCCTATGTTGAATTTAGAGTATTTTAGTAGAGCCTGTTGATTGTCTTCTAACCATTGGGCAATGTCTTGATTAGAGAGAGAATAAACATATCCTTTGGGTTTGGCATACTTCAACAGCTTTTGCTTGCTAATAGTTTTGCCTAGAAACTGAGCTATTTTCTGTGCTCGATATGAATTTAGTTGTCCTTTTAGCTTATAGGCTTCTTTGATACCCCAGCTATTAAAGCCATCATAATCACCCCCTGTACCATCCTCTAATTCATCTAATAGATAGATCATAGCAGTGGTTACCTCTGAGCGAAGGGTGTTCACTTTTTTCATGTTTTCAGATCTTTTATTCATACTAGCGACCTTCTTTGTATGGGTACAGACAGTCATAATATCATAGGTATAGACATTGTTGTTATATAGGTATACACAGTCATGTATAAATAGGTATACACAGTATCGACTATGCTAGGTACAGACATTTATGATATTATTTTAAGCCAGCAGTCCTAAGAGGGGGCTATTTCCGCTTCGCTACAATATCCTCTCTTAGGTGCTGACAAAGGGGCTATCGCCCCCTTGACCCCCCCAACCACCCCTATATCTAGAACAGGAGCCAGTCTTATGCCACCAATTAGCGGTAAAAAAAGAACTAAAGAGATTGCGATTCGAGTCACTGAGGATGAGTTGGCTGCGCTAAAGAAGCGGCAACAGGGAACGACGATGGCAGGATGGATGCGAGGTTTAGGCTTAGGAGTAGCCCCAATGAAGCCAGCTGACCCTGAGTTGGTTCGCGCACTTGGTCGTATTGGCTCTAATCTTAATCAAGTCACCAAACACGTTAACATCAATAAGCAGGTAGATGAGAATGTGCTTGAACAGATCACCGCTATTAGATCTTTGATTAATGCGCTGCTTGATGAGCATTTGCGAGGTGAATCATGATCGTTAAGTTTTTTAGGCGTGGAAAAGGCTCAGGAGCAGGTCCAATTAATTACTTGCTGGTTGCTAAGGGTGGTAAGCCTAGAGAGGGTGCAAAGGTGCTCTACGGCGATCCTAGGCTCACTGAGCAGCTGATTAATACCACACCATTCAAGCAAAAATATAAGACAGGGGTGCTGTCTTTCACTGAAGACGCCGAAGGGTTCACTGATGAGCAGAAAAAAGACATCATGCAGCGCTTTGAAGAGACACTGTTTGTAGGGCTCGAGCCTGATCAGTACGATATATTGTGGGTCGAACATACTGATAAGGGTGGACGGCTGGAGCTGAACTTTGTGATCCCGTGTCAAGAGCTGCGAAGTGGTAAGCGGCTGCAGCCATTTTATGCTGGCGCTGATCTGGTACGAGTCAATGCGTTTAAGAACATCATCAATCAAGAATATGGCCTAACAGATCCTAATGACCCAGAGCGTAAGCGGCTAATCAACCCTTATGTGAATAATGCGCCACGGCCAACTCCATATGATAGGCCGCCTAAATCTAAAGAGAAGGAGCAGGAAGAAGAAGATAATGAGATCATCGCTAATCCTGAGAGCACTTTTGCCTTAAAAGCAGCGATTGATCGAAGAATGTGGCATAGGCTAGCAGAGGGTAGTCTTAATGGCCGCAGTAGTGTGCTTTATGCCCTAGAAGGTATGGGGTTAACGATTAAGAGAGCAACGAATAGCAGCATCAGCGTGGCGCATCCTGCTATGACACGAAATGTTAGGCTCAAAGGCACTATCTATGAGAAGGATTTTAAGGCTTTGTCGCAGCAAGCGCACCTTATTGAGGGTCGTCAAGGAGATTATGAGAGAACGAGTGAGTCTCGCGGTCATCGAGACTTAAAAACGTGGACTACAGGTATGGAGATCAAGAAAGAGTATCACGAGAAGTCATATGGTGATATCAAAGCGCCTGAGCCTTTAGCGCTTGTTAATAACCATGTGACCTCTAAGGAGCCGCAAGATAACGCACCTAAAGTAGAGGTGCCGACTCCGCAGCGCTCATACAGTGGACCAAGGCCATAGTCGTTTGACGGTGTTGTTAAACAATTAAGGCCTCCACCATTTCTTTTTCTTGGTAGGTGTGGGCGCAGCTGCGGCTTCTTTTTCAGATAGCGGCTCTGGCTCTAACGGTGATTGTTGATCGCTATGCTCAGAGTCAGCACCTTTAAACTCTAGCAGTCGGATCTGCGTTAAGTCATGAATACTGGCATTGGCTTTTTCTAGTGTTTTGTTGAGCTGACTTATTTGCTCTTGGTAATTCGCTATCAGCTGTTTTTGATCACGAACTTGCTGACCTAAGTGTTCATTCTTCATCTTTTCAAGTGCTAACTGGTGTTCAAGTGCTGTGCTGTTCTGTACGTTTTGACTGTTCACGGACGCACTACTTCTAGTGTTCACTGATTGTTCAGTACGTTTTTTAGTGACAGGCTCACCAAACACTCGGATCATCTCTGAGGTATCAATTTTCTTGTCAGCGGTTCTGGAAAGCTCACCATCATTGATCTTCTGATAGATAGTGGTTCTCGATACACCCCACTGTTTTGCTGCCTTTGTCACCGATATGTTCATTGCTCACCTAGTGTTCAAGTACGTTTTTAGCCCCTGTACAGTGCAACTGTTCAGAACGTTCAGTGAGTAACTATCGCACCAACCTCACCATTTGGCAAATACTAATGCTCTATCCGTGTCTGCGGCCAACCATCAACTCAATACATTAAAAGACACCTCAAATCACCTGAGGTTTTTTTGTATTCTGTATTGTAGTATGTTGTATATTGTATTATACTACATATAATATCATACAAACATTACATATCTACTTATATAAAATTAAGGACAATGACTGTGGCGCTTACTATCCAACAGGTTCATAACACTGCGGATCAACTGCAAGAACAAGGCATCAAGCCTACTTTAGCTGAAGTGCGTAAGGCGCTTGGGGGTGGTTCATTTACGACCATCAGTGAAGCTATGAAGTCTTGGCGTCAGGATAACAAAGAAGAAGAGCAGCTAAGACAGGTTGAGCTGCCCAGTGGTATTACTGAGCGCTTACAGACGCTTGGTGCGGATGTGTGGCAGACGGCGGTTGATATCGCCAATGATCGCTTGGTTAAAGATCGTGAGGCCTTAGAGAGCATTAAGGCCAAGGCGCAAGCTGAGACAGACGAGGCGCAAGAGGCGGTTAAGACCTTAGAAGGTGAGCAGGCTGATTTGTTGGTGCAACTAGACGAGGTAACGGCCACTGCAGAGACAAAAGCTAAAGCGGCTGAACAGGCGACAGCTGAACGTGATAGGTTTAAGCAGACCTTGGCCGATACTCAGCACCAGTTGGAGCTTGAACGAGCTAAAACAGATGCCGCTCAGGGGCAGCTTTCGGATTTGCGCAACAGCTTTGATCAGCAAGCAAAAGAGCTGAGCACTAACATATCGAGAGTGGCCACGCTTGAGGCCACAGCGGAGAGTGACAAAGCAGAGGTTGCCCGTTTAAGTGCAGAACTTGAAGCGGCTAAGACAGAGTTAAAAGCAGTCACTACTGAGCGCAATGAGATTGCAACCGCTACTGCAGAGGTTAAAGGAGAGCTTAAGGCGATTACTGCTGAGCGTGATAAGTTGTCAGGACTCAATGAGCAGCTCACTCAAACACAATCTAAGCTTGAAGCCGAGCATAGCGTATTAGATAAGCAATATAGTGAGCTATCAACCAATTACATCTCAGAGCAGGGGCAAGTAACAGCATTACAAGCCGAGCTTGAAAAGATGCAAGGCGAATTGGCTATCGCTCAAAATAAAAATTAGGATGCCGATTAAATGAGAGTCTTTTAGGTTTCCGTATCATTGTGGTTTCAAACGTAAGGGCAGTTACACGGAATTAAAGGTAGTCTCCCAGCTGGGTAGTCGCAAAAAGACCGGGGTTTTGAGATGATTAATAGATTGAAAAAGGACGCTTCACAGTTTAGTGAGCGTCCAATAAGAGCGTATTTAGTCTATTAAATACCCTATAGTGTTAGCGGTACTCTTCATAGAGATCAGCGATCATTTCTCTATCAACAAGCTGCCAACCAAAGTCCTTATATACAACGGTATAAAGATACTTGTGCAGCATACGGTAGGCATAGAAGGTAATAACTGTCGCCTTAGACACCGATTGCGACGAGCCGTTCGAAAGACCTGCTGCTTCTCAAAGAAGTTTGATAACCACTTTAAGGTGTTTGATTTGGTATTCTTCTATGTCAATTAGAGACCATCCCAGATTCTGTGTAACTGACGTTTAGATTAAATACTTACACAAAATTTAGGAAGGTCTCCAAACTCAAAAGGCGATACATAGCCCAATGCACTGTGTATACGCTTTTTATTGAACCAATCTACCCAATTCAATGTCGCAAGTTGTACATTCGCTAAACCTTGCAAATCTGCTTTCAAATATTCAATCACCTCTGTTTTGTATAACCTATGCCCTGTTACAGCCAAAGCATTATCAAGGCCTAGTTATATATTTTTTCTTATGTTATCAAGCCAAGCTTGCATACTTGGTGTAAGCAAGCGATGACGGCGCCAAGCCATGACAAGCTCCCATTTTAACTGAGGTTGGGTTAGTGGCAAGCAGACTAATCCTGTTAAATCCAACTTTTGAGTATAATATTGAGGCAAAAGAGTCACACCCATATCCTGTTTTACCATGTCAAGAAGCAAGTGCCACTGATTGGTTTGGCAAATAATATTAGGTTCAAAACCTAGTGATTGACAGTTTTCTATAATCATTGGAGTAAATGATGAATTGGAGGTAAATAAAATTAGGGGTGCATTTGATAGTGATTTAAGTGTTACCTTGGTTTTTCGCTTACCCATACGGTTTTTATTTGCTACGACCACCACTGGATAGCAACATATCGACGAGTAGTCAAAATCATCGTCAATCGGCTTCATCAATGTTGCCACATCAAGTTGCCCCTCTAGAAGGGCCTGCTTAAGTGACTCAGCACCATCTTCGATAAGTGAGGTTTCTATACTAGGATGCATTTGGTAAAAGTTAAAAATAGCTTTGCTTAGTATTTCACTGCCTAACGGTGAAATCCCCAGACGCAACTTACCACCTATTAATTGCTGATAATCTACTACTGTTTGTTCAAGATTATCTGCCTTTTGTAAGATATCCACTGCTTGAATATAGAGGTGTTCGCCAATTTCCGTTAAATTAACTAGCCGCTTTTTTCTATGAGTCAACGGCTTATCAAACAGAGCTACGCCTAAATATTCTTCAAGGTTACTGATGGATTTGGTAACGGTGGGTTGGGTTAGATTGAGTTGAATACTGGCTTGAAGAAACCCACCTGTTTTTACGACTGTCACAAAGCAACGTAATTGTTTCAAAGTTATCATGAATAATAAACCATGGTTAGGAAGGATAATGAAATTTATTATAGGAATTAGGAATAAAAATAAAAATATAATTCATAATTTATGACTAGGGTATTTTTATAATAAGAGGTGTCGAGTTAACAAACAACAACTATTATGCGTAATCTTAATCTTCGTCTATCCCCCTGTTTTTTAGCTAAAACAAAACTGGCACTTCAAAGGTTCTATGGCCAATCATGGCTTCATGTCCTTATGCAATGCGCTATTATCGCAGCTGTCTGGTATTGTGCTGCGATATTGGTTGAGTTATTGCATTTACCCGTATCCTCAGGCGTCTTAGGAGTATCTTTAATGCTGATCTTATTAATGAGTGGTGCTATCAAGGTTAACTGGGTCAGACTGGGGGCAAAATTTGTTTTGGGTGAATTAGTATTAATGTTTATCCCACTTATGATGTCAATACTTCAATACAAGGCGCTATTTATCAGTAAGGGCTGGCAATTAATGCTGACAATTATCTTAAGTACCGCGATGGTGATGTTAAGCTCAGCATTCACTTTTATTATGGTGCACCGTTTGCAACGTAGATTGTATCGACATCAGATTCATAAAGCCCAATTAAACCTAAAAGATAATGATAATGCGTGAGGATTTACAATGAATGTCTGGTCAATCCTTTGTCTCATTTGGACATTAGCTGCTTATTATATGGCTAAAGTAATCTATGTGCGCTATCGAAAATCTTGGCTAAACCCAGCTATCACGGTTCCAGTAATAACGCTTTCATTAATGATTATCTTTAATATCTCTTATGATACTTATTGGAAGGATACAGCTTGGATTGTGCAGTTACTTGCCCCCGCAACGGTTGCGTTTGCTATACCTATTTATGAATATCGTCGTTTAATACGTCAACATGCTTTGGCTTTGACCGCTTCTATAACTGTTGGGATGGTGGTGGGAGTCTTAAGCATATACCTATTCACTGGTTTGTTCCATTTTGATAAGACCTTGACCTATAGCTTGATGGCCCGTTCAATATCGACACCATTTGCGTTAGACTTATCTGAAAAAATTCACGGATCTTCCTCTTTAGTCTCATTGTTTACTTTGATTACAGGGATGGTGGGAATGATTTTAGGGGATATGATTTTGACTTTTTTTCGTATTCGCTCCCATCTTGCAAATGGAATCGCATTTGGTAATGCATCACACGGTTTTGGTACAGCCCGGGCAAGTCAGCGCAATGAGGACGAGGGCGTTATAGCTAGTTTAACAATGATTTTAGCGGGATTGTTTATGGTATTCTTAGGCCCTTCATTAATACATGGCGTAATGTTATTTGGGCAAGTTTAAACAAA
>NZ_JBQSVM010000051.1:0-13896 GCF_052376235.1 Psychrobacter sp. AOP7-A1-24
TAAAAACACTAATAGATATTAATTGTACCAAATGTCAAAGTTGTAGTTTAAGGAAAAATAGCTCAAAAGCTATGGCAAGCAGAACTATCAGTGTAAAGACTGTTGCCAATAATTTATTGGCAACAGTCTTTAAGCTACTAAAAATAAACCCCTAAAACACAAGCTAAAGTCAAACACAAGCACTCAAGCCAGTTTGTTCATTTTAGGCCTAGACCTGCTGGTTGAGGGCTTGTGTTTGGTATTTTTCAATCACGATACTTCGTTATTTCGACAGTTAATCAGTTGTTTGACCGTTAAAGGTGAGTTAGGGCAAGTTTTTTGTCATGTGCTGAGAAAATATTTATAACATTTACATGGTGATATTTTTCAGCATCTCTCTAAATTTATTTAGAGAGATAGATCAACGCCTTGTGGGTCTTTCTTAATCGTGTAAAGTGTGAATAATGAAATTAATGAGACAATAGTAATATACAAACCAATCATCCATGACTGTTGATAAGTTGCCATAATCCATTGCGCAATCATCGGAGCGAACGCACCACCAATAATGGAACCTAATGCATAGCTGATGGATACCCCTGAAAAACGTACTTTAGCAGGGAACATTTCAGCAAATAAAGCTGATAATGGACCATACGTAAAACCTAGGGGAATGGCCCAAACCACTAATGCTAGCATAAATAAAAATGGAGAGTTGGTATCAATCAAAAACCACATTGGAATCGACCATAACGACAATAAGATATAGCCTAATTTAAAAATCCTTAGACGACCAATCTTATCACCTAATATGCCGCCCCAAAGGGTTGATACTAACCAAGAAAAAGCAGCCGCAACTACGATTAGCATGGTCAAAGTAGGGCTAAGTCCTAAGGCTTTTTGACCATAACCCACCATAAAGGCGATAAGGATATAACCACCTGCATTCACTCCCATAAAGATTAAAGCCGCTTTAAGAACTGTTGGCGTGTGATTTTTGAATAACAATGATAATGGTGCAGAGGCTTCTGCTTTACGGCGATGCATGGCTTCAAACACTGGTGATTCTTTAACCGAACGACGGATAAAGGTGCCCACGATGATCAATGCAATCGATAATATAAATGGAATGCGCCAACCCCACTCGAGGTAGGCTTCTTTACCCAAAATCAAATTTAAAAGCAGCAGGACACCAGTCGCTAAAATCATACCGATAGGTACGCCAATCTGTGGGTAAGCCCCAAATAGTGAGCGTTTGTTAAGGGGTGCATGCTCGACAGATAACAATGCTGCACCGCCCCATTCACCACCTGCAGAAAAGCCTTGGATAATACGTAAAAATACCAAAGCCAAGGGTGCTAATACGCCAATTTGCGCATAAGTCGGCAAAAAGCCTATTAAGGTCGTTGATGCACCCATCAAAATCAAGGTTGTTACCAACACCATCTTGCGACCGTACTTGTCACCCAAGCGACCACATACGATTGCGCCTAATGGGCGAAATAGAAATGAGATACCAACGGTTGCAAAAGCGATAATTTGGGCGAACATAGGGTTTGACTTGCTGACTTCAGCGAAAAACAGGGGAGCAAATATGAGACTTGCGGCTTGTGCATAGATGAAAAAATCATACCATTCAATCGCAGTACCAACTAGGGTGGCAGTGAGTACTTTTTTATCCTGATGTATAGCAAGCGAGGCGTTTTCAGCCATTGCGGTGGTGGTTGTCATTAGTGACTCCTTGTCTATGTATTGTCCTAGAAACGACTCGACAGCTTAGCTATCCTAGCCAAACATTACCTGATATAAATTAATGATACTTTTTATTTATTAAAAATAAAATTATGTATCATATTTTTTATAATTTAGCCATTCTACAACCTGACGTCAATATGTTTTATTAATAAAGTTTGCTTTAGTTGAAAAAAAGGAGTCATAACGACTCCTTTTTTGCAGATCCATATAGGTATCAAGCCTTACGCTCAACTAAGGTCAAGATGTCATAAGTTGCGACCAATTCATTGCGTTGGTTTTTAACTTTGATATCCCATACTACGACGCCATGAGCTTTTTCCGCTGGGTCGCGTTGTGCCTTTGGCGTCTTTTGTTTACAAGTTAACTCAACTTGAATGGTGTCACCAATCTTGACAGGCTCAACGAAGCGTAGGTTTTCCATACCGTAGTTAGCGATAACTGGACCAGCTGGTGCGTCAACAAATAAGCCAGCGGCCGCTGATACGATAAAGTAACCATGGGCGACACGCTCGCCAAAGAACGAATCTGCCGCCGCAATTTTGTCCATGTGAGCGTAAAAGTGGTCACCACTCAAGCAGCCAAAGTTAACGATATCTGCCTCAGTCACTGTACGACGTGCGGTCAATAGACGCTCTCCAATACGAAGTTCATCGAATGATTTTTTGAACGGATGGACACGATCTTCAAACACTTGTGCACCAGCTGTCCAGCTGTGACCGACTTGGGTCAAGGCATTGGGTGAGCCTTGGATGGCAGTACGTTGCATGTAGTGTTTAACGGCTCGCAGACCACCAAGTTCTTCGCCGCCACCGGCACGGCCTGGGCCACCGTGTACAAGTAATGGGAGGGGTGAACCATGACCCGTACTTTCACGAGCACTTTCGCTATCTAGGATATGTACACGGCCATGCCAAGGGGCAATTTTTTTCAATAAGGCTTCGATGTTTTCGTCTGCATTGCGCACGATAGAGGCAACTAAGCTACCTTCACCACGTGCTACCAGTGCACCGAGTTCATCTAGGTCGCCGTATGGCATTAGGGTGACAACTGGACCGAATGCTTCGATGTGATGGATGTTTTCGGCTTGGCTTGGGTTATTACAGACCAACACGGTTGGTGGGTAACAGGCTGATTTTTCTGCGTCGTCTACTTGTAAAGTGAAGTCTTCACGTAAGTGACTACCGAATACTACTTCGGCTTCTTGGCTTAGTTGCTCGACTTTTTCTGTGACGTCAAGTTTTTGCTTCACGCTAGCTAATGTACCCATGGTCACGTCTTCACGGCTTGGGTCACCGACCACGACTTTTTGTAGTTTTTCAACTAGGCGATTTTGCGCTGTTTCTAGCAAGGCTGCAGGAACAAACGCGCGACGAATCGCAGTACATTTTTGACCAGCTTTGATAGTAATTTCGCGGAAAACTTCGCGTACAAACAAATCGATAGTTTCATCGTTGGCAGCTGGGCTTAAAATGGCACTGTTCACCGAATCGGCTTCCATGGTGAAAGGAGTTGAATGGGCGTTCAAGTGTGGATGGGCTCGTAGTTTTTGACCCGTTACTGCAGAACCTGTAAAGGTAATGGTGTCTTGGGGATTTAGATGGTCAAACAAGTCATAGGTTTGTCCACATATCAGCTGCAATGAACCCTCTGGCAATAGACCACTTTCATGAATCGCGGCTACCACGGCATGAGTCAGCTCAGCGCCTTCGGTTGCAGGCTTGACGATACAAGGGACACCGGCTAATAGAGTCGGTGCGACTTTTTCTAACATGCCCCAGATAGGGAAGTTAAACGCATCAATATGAATGGCCACGCCCATTTTCGGGCTCAAGATATGCTGAGCGCCAAACGTACCATTTTTTGATAGAGGAATCCAAACATCTTCAACTAAGGCGGTCTCATCGCTTAGCTCACGGCGCACGAGGCTCGAATATGCAAATAAAGTACCGATGCCCCCTTCAACATCGACCCAGGCATCTTTGCGTGTCGCACCCGTTGCCGTGGCCAATGCATAAAAATCTTCTTTACGTTGAAGTAGATATTGTGCGACCAGTTTCAGTGCATTAGCGCGTTGGTGGAATGTCCAGTTGGCAAGCGCTGAGCCATATTCTTTGGCATATTCAACCACTTTTTTGGTATCGATACCAGCGCTACTGACTTGATAAATTGGTTCGCCGGTGACCGCATGATGCACGGTGCGAAAATCGCTTTGTGCAACGTAGGCTTCACCAAGGACGAGTGAGCTTAACGTTTTAATGTCTGACATATAATAACTCCTTTTATGATACATTATAGATAAAAATAAAAACTTAACGTGTCATAATCTGTATTCAAATCACCAAAAAGTCAAGCATATTTAATATTATTAATATTTTTTTAAAAATTTATTATTATAAATATTGTTTTAAAACAGTATCTTATTAATAAAATGGCTAAAAAATAAAACGATACATAAAAATAGATGTTGATTTTAAAAAAGTATCGCTTTATGTTATATAACACAAACACTTGTTAAGGACGAGGTATCACATGAACATGCAAGTAGAATTATTTGACAACAAGATTGAAAAGGACATTTCAATTGAGCCAAAAGATTGGATGCCAGATGCTTATCGTAAAACGCTCATTCGCCAGATTGGTCAGCATGCACATTCAGAAGTAGTTGGTATGTTACCTGAGGGTAATTGGATTACACGTGCACCAACACTCAAGCGTAAAGCCGTATTGTTGGCCAAAGTTCAAGATGAAGCAGGTCATGGATTGTATCTATACAGCGCCGCTGAAACCCTAGGCGCAGATCGTGACGATATGATGGACAAACTCGTTGCTGGCCGCATGAAATACTCATCAATATTTAACTACCCAACTCTAACGTGGGCTGACATCGCTGCCATCGGCTGGTTGGTTGACGGCGCCGCTATCGTTAACCAAGTGGCGCTTTGCCGGACGTCATATGGTCCATATGCTCGCGCCATGGTTCGTATCTGTAAAGAAGAAAGCTTCCACCAACGTCAAGGCTTCGAAGCCATGATGGTATTGGCGAATGGTACACCTGAACAAAAAGCCATGGCACAAGATGCAGTCGATCGCTTCTGGTGGCCTGTGCTGATGATGTTCGGTCCAAATGATGATAATTCACCCAACAGTGCTCTTAGCATGGATTGGAAAATCAAACTATTCAGTAACGATGAGTTGCGCCAAAAATTCGTGAATAACACCGTCTCACAAGTGTTACAACTTGGTTTAACCATTCCTGACAAAGATTTAACGTTTAACGAAGAAACCGGCAACTATGAATTCGGTGAAATCAATTGGGACGAACTCTTTGCCGTGATTGCTGGTAAAGGCCCGTGTAACCATGAGCGTATCGAAGCCCGACGTAAAGCTTGGGAGGAGGGCAAATGGGTTCGTGACTCTGCTGCTGTCTATGCACAGAAACAACACACCAATACTCAAAAAGCCGCTTAATGTTTTTTAAAGGAAAATTAGCCATGGAAAGCAAAAATAATTGGTCACTTTACGAAGTTTTTATCCGTAGTAAACAAGGTTTAAGTCATCGTCATGTTGGTAGCTTGCGCGCGCCAGATGATGAAATTGCTCTGCAAAACGCACGTGATGTCTATACTCGTCGTAATGAAGGTGTGAGCATTTGGATAATGAAGTCAGAGCTGATCACCTCATCGCAACCTGAGGAAAAACCAGAGTTTTTTGAGCCATCACTCGACAAGGTATATCGTCATCCTACCTTCTATCAAATTCCAGACGGTATTGAGCATATTTAAGGTAGGAGATAATCGATGAATAACCAAGCGTTAACACAATTTTTACTTCATGTTGGTGATAGCCAATTGATCCTATCGCACCGCTTGTCTGAATGGTGTGGACATGCCCCTGAGCTTGAGCTTGATATTGCTTTGTCAAATATCGGTTTAGACTTATTGGGCCAGTCACGTACGGTGCTGAGTCTGGCTGGACAAATCGAAGGCTTGGGCCGTAATGAAGATAACTTAGCTTTTTTACGTACCGAACGTGAATATCGCAACCTATTGCTATGTGAACAACCCAATGTAGATTTTGCCCAAACGATGGTGCGTCAATGGTTGATGGATCATTACCATGTGTTATTACTTGACGCATTAAGCCAAAGCAGCCACGTAGATATTGCAGCCTTTGGTGTAAAGTCGTTAAAAGAAGCAAAATATCACTTACGTTTCTCACATGCATGGATGGAACGCCTAAGCCTAGGCACCGATGAAGCACATCACAAAACGCAACAAGCGCTGAACAACCTATGGCGCTTTACTGCTGAATTGTTTGAACTCACCGCTGACGAACAAGCCTTGGTTGATAGTGGTGTCTTACCGAAACTCGATCTTCTAAAAGCTGAATGGTTAGCGCAGGTTGAAAGTGGATTGGCACATTTGAACTTAACGTTGCCTGAGATTGGCGCATACCGCCGTGGTGCGAAGCAAGGCGCTCATACCGAACACTTGGGTTATATTTTGGCAGAATTACAGTACATGCAACGTACTTACCCAAATATGAATTGGTAAACATACACGACAAGGAGTCATAGTATGCGGTTAATTCCACAAGTCACAGATGCCTGCTGGAAAGCTCTTAATGAGGTTCATGATCCAGAAGTGCCTGTTTTGACCGTGCTTGACTTAGGCATGATTCGAGGCGTTGATATCAACGCAGATAATGAAATCGTGGTGCGTTTAACACCAACCTATAGCGGCTGTCCAGCAACTGATATGCTAAAAGATGAGATTATCAACACGTTTACAGAACGTGGGCTGACCCCTGTAAAGGTGGTGGTTGACTTGTCTGAAGCTTGGACGACCGACTGGATGAGTGAGGCAGGTAAGCAAAAGCTGCAAGAATATGGCATTGCACCGCCGCAAGGCGATTCACACAGCTGTGGTACTCACGTGGCGCTAACCGATGGTTTGACCTGTCCCCATTGTCGCAGTCAAAAAACCCAACTGATTAGCGAATTTGGTTCAACTGCGTGCAAGGCGCTGTATAAGTGTCTCGACTGCCTTGAACCGTTTGATTATTTTAAATGCATCTAAGATAGGGGTAGTCGCGAGATCACACGTGACAGTAAGCTCACTAACTAAGCAAAATGAAAGAAGGATTTTCGCATGAGTCAATTTTTGCCACTAACTATCAAGTCTATCCAGCCACAAACTGAGCAAGCGATTTGCATTGCATTTGACCTTGCTTCGGAAGACGCGGCAACCTTTAAGTACCAACCAGGTCAACATTTGACCATCCGTCACATGACAGACAATGGCGAAATCCGTCGTTGCTACTCAATCTGTAGTGATGTGCAAGAAGACATGAGCATTGCCATCAAGAAGATTGATCAAGGACAATTTTCTACTTGGGCAAACGAACACCTAGAAGTAGGCCATACTCTAGAAGTTATGCCACCCCAAGGAGTTTTCTTTCAAAAAGCCGCTAAAGCTGGTGGTCAAAACTATCTAA
Organism: Psychrobacter sp. AOP7-A1-24; assembly: GCF_052376235.1. NCBI lineage: Bacteria > Pseudomonadati > Pseudomonadota > Gammaproteobacteria > Moraxellales > Moraxellaceae > Psychrobacter > Psychrobacter sp. AOP7-A1-24. Next base: position 7,231 of record NZ_JBQSVM010000051.1, read on the forward strand.
GCTTTGCTGCTGGTAGTGGTATTACCCCAATTTTATCTATCGTCAAAACGGTGTTAAGCACCCAACCAGATGCCAATTTTACCTTGGTATACGGCAATCGGTCATGGAAACAAACCATGTTTTCTGAGCAAATCATGGATCTTAAAGACCGTTTTAAAACGCGCCTACAACTGGTCAATATTTTCTCACGTGAGATGAGTGACAGTGAGATTTTTAATGGCCGTATCGATGCGAACAAATTACAACAGTTGTTTGACGCCCAACTTATCAGTGCTGATGTCGACCACTGTTTTGCCTGTGGCCCAGAAGAGATGATGGAAGCCATTGAGACCGTATTGCCAAACATTGGTATCGATCGCAACAACATCCATACCGAACGTTTCTATACGGGGACTGTCAATAAACCAACTGCCCAGCAAATCGAAAAACGTAGCGAAGAACGCGTCAATATCATTTTGGACGGACGTGAACTGATCGTTGAAGTGTCAAAACAAGATGACAGCATCTTAGATGCGGCATTACGTGCGGGTGCTGACTTACCCTATGCCTGTAAAGGCGGTGTGTGTGCCACTTGCAAATGTAAAGTGATCGAAGGTGAGGTCGAAATGGCCGTTAACTATAGCCTTGAGCAAGAAGAGTTAGATAAAGGCTACGTACTCAGCTGCCAAGCATTACCTATATCAGCCAACATACGATTGAGCTTTGACGCGTAATAGTTAGACGTTAGCAACCTAGCTATTTATCGTTTTTATATTCAAAGTAGGGTTTAGCAAAAACTCCTTATTTCATTGTTTTTATTAGGATTCAGGGATGAATTACATTAAAACCTCAAGCCCAAAAGAAGGCGTTGCATTGATTGAGCTTAATCGCCCAGAAAAACGCAACGCCTTAAATAACGCTACTTTGCAAGAAGTCGTTGAACAGCTTCAAGCCTATGACGCTGACACCGATGTAAAAGCGGTCGTTATTACTGGCAACACCCAATGCTTCGCTGCGGGTGCAGATCTTAATGAACTTATTCAACTCGATACCGTTAGCTTACAAACCGATATTCGCCCAACCTTATGGAAGCGAATCGATGAATTTACCAAGCCGCTATTAATCGCGGTCAATGGCTATGCACTCGGTGCCGGCTTTGAGCTGGTACTGCATGGTGACATCGTGGTTACGGGCGAAAATGCCCAATTTGCGCTACCTGAAATTGGCTTGGGTATGCTACCAGGGGCAGGGGGGACACAGCGCCTCGCACGCTTAGTTGGTCAGCAGCTTGCTATGCGTTGGGCGATGACAGGTGAGAGGATTAATGCATTAAGCGCGCAACAACATGGAATTACCACCCAAATCTGCCCAAGCGAGTTGACCGTACAATACACCATTGGTTTGGCTGCCAAAATCGCCAAACAAGCCCCTTTGGCCATTCGCGCTATCAAACAGTCACTTAAAACCATCCACGAAGTGAACTTAAGCCAAGGCCTCAAGCAAGAACGTCAGCTATTTGTTTGGCTTGCTGCCACCCAAGATCGCCAAGAAGGCATCCGTGCATTTTTAGAAAAACGTCAACCAATTTTTAGAGGTATGTAATGGACTATCAAACGATTATCGTCGAAGAAAAAAATGCTGTCGGCTATCTTACCTTAAACCGCCCAAAACAGCTTAATAGCTTTAATGAAGTAATGCACAAAGAAGTGTCCAGCGTGCTAAAAGCATGGTCAAAAGACAGTACCATTCGCGCTGTAGTGCTCTCTGCTGAAGGTCGTGGTTTTTGTGCAGGTCAAGATTTAGGCGATCGCGCAGTTGCCCCGAATGCTGATGCGCCAGATTTAGGCCTATCTATCGAGACTTATTACAACCCACTGATTAAGCTGATTACTGATATGCCAAAGCCTGTGATCTGTGCGGTAAATGGCGTGGCTGCCGGTGCCGGTGCGAACATCGCTTTGGCGTGTGACTTGGTATTGGCAGCCAAATCAGCCTCATTTATCCAAGTGTTTTGCCGTCTTGGGCTTGTACCAGATTCAGGCGGTACATGGTTCTTACCACGCGTTGTCGGACGCGCTCGTGCGATGGGCTTAGCCATGCTAGGCGATAAGCTATCTGCTGAACAAGCGATGGCGTGGGGCATGATTTGGCAAGTGGTCGAAGATGGAGCGCTACGTAGCGAAGCCAGTAAGTTGGCCGAAAACTTGGCCAGCCAACCGACCTACGGCCTAAGTCTCATTAAAAAAGCCATCAATGTCTCCGCGGACAATAGCCTAGAAGATCAGCTAATCTTAGAGCGAGACTTGCAGCGACTTGCTGGCCGCTCAGCTGACTATAAAGAAGGTGTCCAAGCTTTTATGCAAAAACGCACCCCAATTTATCAAGGACGTTAATCATGGAAACGAGGGATTTATCAAAAGCAGACATTGCCGTTATTGGGGCAGGCACGATGGGGATTGGCATTGCACAGTTGGCCGCTATGCACGGTCACACGACCTATCTCTTTGACCTAGATGTTGCCAAAAGTCAAGCCGCCTTAGCGGGACTAGAAAGCCAACTTGCCAAACGAGTCCAAAAAGGCAAGATGTCTCAAGTGCTACTTGATAGCACCCTAGAGAACTTATCTATTATTACAGATATTAATGAGATGGCAGCGGTGCAGTTAATTGTTGAGGCGATTGTTGAGCGTCAAGACATTAAACAGCAGCTTTTTGTCCAATTGGCTGATATTTGTGCTAACGATACAATTTTTGCATCAAACACGTCGTCAATATCGATTACAGCGATTGCCTCAGCAGTATCAAACCCTGAGCGTGTAGTAGGCTTACACTTCTTTAATCCAGCCCCAGTGATGAAACTTGTTGAGATTGTTCGCGGTTTACAAACAGCGACTGAGATTACAGATGGCCTGTTTGACTTGATGAGTGCTTGGAAAAAGGTACCGGTAATCGCCAAGTCTACCCCAGGCTTTATCGTCAACCGTGTGGCGCGTCCATACTACGCTGAAGGCTTTCGCGCACTGCAAGAAAACGCGACCACACCTGCGCAGCTTGACTTTATCATGCGTGAATCAGGTCGTTTTGCCATGGGGCCATGCGAGCTAACAGACTTAATTGGCCAAGATATCAACTTCTCGGTGACCCAAAGCGTCTACCAGGCTTTCTTCTATGAGCCACGTTACCGCCCATCGTTGGTACAAAAAGAATTGGTCGATGCCGGGTGCTTTGGCCGTAAATCTGGCCAAGGGTTTTATGACTATAGCCAAACGCCAGCAATCCCTGCCTATACGTTACCCACCGTTGAAGAAACCGATGCCGCGCTGCCTAACATTATCGTACGCGGTGATTGGCTTTATGCCAAAGGGTTGGTTGAACGCTTACAAGTCGCTGATAGCCTCACAGTGACTCTTGAAGATGCAAACCAGAACAGTATCGGAATTGGTGATGTCAGCATCCGTTTATCACTGGGTGAATCCGTGGAGATTGACCATGGTGATGCCAAAGTCATGCTGATGGACTGGCACGCGGACTGGTCACAAGCCCGCGCTGTTGTATTGGCTGCCTCGATGGCCTGTAATGATGATGAGCGTGAGCTGGTGACGCAAGCCTTTGCCCGACTTGACGTGCATGTTATTTGGACTGCCGACCATCCTGGTTTATATGTTTTACGCACCATTGCTATGCTCATCAATGAAGGCTGTGAAGCAGTGTTACATAACATCGCTTCTGAAGCAGACATCGATGCGGCCATGAAGTATGGCGTAAATTACCCCAAAGGTCCGTTTGAATGGGCACAAATGCTTGGCTACGACACCGTGCTTAAGACGCTAAATAACTTACAACGTATTTATGGTGAAGAACGTTATCGTGCCAGCCTGTATTTGGTAAAAAAAGCCGTCACCTGTCACACGGCAAGCGCTTAAACTCATTGATTTACTGTAAGGGAAGCTATAATGCAACAAGTGTATATTTATGACGCTATTCGCACCCCAATCGGGCGCTATGCCGGTGGCTTAAGTAGTGTTCGTACGGATGATTTGGCAGCTTTGCCTATTCAACATCTAAAAGATCAAAACCCAAATTTGCCATGGGATAAAGTTGATGAAGTAATCATTGGCTGTGCTAACCAAGCCGGCGAAGACAACCGTAATGTAGCGCGTATGGCAACTTTACTTGCAGGCTTGCCTGATAAGGTACCTGCTATCACTGTTAATCGTCTCTGTGCTTCTGGTATGGACTCGATTGGCATCGCCTCACGTTTGGTAAAAACGGGTGAGGCCGAGTTTGTATTGGCTGGTGGTGTCGAGAGCATGAGCCGCGCACCCTATGTCCAATCGAAACCGACCAGTGCCTTTCACCGCGCACCAGAAATTTTTGACACCTCCATCGGTTGGCGCTTCATTAACCCATTAATGAAAGCCGCGTATGGTGTTGATAGCATGCCAGAAACTGCCGAAAACGTGGCTGAGAAATATCAAATCAGCCGCGAAGACCAAGACCTATTCGCGCTACGTAGCCAACAGAAAACTGCCGCTGCCCAACAGGCAGGTCTCTTTAACGAAGAGATCTTACCAGTTGAAGTTAAAACGAAAAAAGGCAGCGTGATTGTTGACCAAGACGAACACCCACGTGCGGATTCTGGCTTAGAAGCCCTTACTAGCCTCAAAACCCCATTTCGTAAGGAGGGCGGTTCAGTGACTGCGGGTAACGCATCAGGTGTCAATGATGGTGCTGCTTGTGTACTAATGGGTAGCGAACGCTTTGGTCAAGCACACAATCTAACGCCGCAAGCGCGTATTATTGGTATGGCGAGTGCTGGTGTCGAGCCGCGCTATATGGGTATTGGCCCTGTGCCTGCAGTACTAAAAGTGCTTGAGCAAACCGGATTAACATTAAGCCAGATGGATGTTATCGAGCTTAACGAAGCATTCGCCGCGCAATCCCTTGCCGTAATTCGTGAACTGGGTCTTACCGATAATGACACACGTATCAATCCAAATGGTGGGGCTATTGCACTAGGTCATCCTCTAGGAATGAGTGGTACACGTTTGGTCATCACCGCAATGAAAGAATTAAAACGTCGTAACGGTAAGTATGCGTTATGCACCATGTGTGTGGGTGTGGGTCAAGGCGTGGCAATGGTGGTAGAAAACGTCTAATCACGTCTTTAACAGAGTTTTTTAATTGGAAATGTAGTCAGGATGACTACGAAAAGGAGTTTTACATGAATCATAATGTTATGGAACACATCGAAACCGCGTCAGTAGACGAATTGCGTAGCGTACAGTTGAAACGTTTGAAAGAAACACTCAAAAACGCATACGAAAATAACCCTGTTTATAAGAAGAAATTTGACCAAGTCGGTGTTCACCCAGAAGACTGCCAATCATTAGAAGATTTAGCTAAATTTCCATTCACCACCAAATCAGACTTGCGCGACAATTACCCGTTCGGTATGTTTAGCGTCCCACGTGAACAAATCGTCCGTGTTCATGCATCATCAGGTACTACTGGCCAACCTACCGTTGTCGGTTATACCAAGCAAGATATCGTGACTTGGTCGGATGTCGTAGCACGCTCACTGCGTGCGGCTGGCCTGACTAGCAAAGATACCATTCAAGTATCCTACGGTTATGGCCTATTCACTGGTGGCTTGGGTGCGCACTATGGTGTTGAACGATTAGGTGCAACGGTTATCCCAATGTCAGGTGGCCAAACTGACCGCCAAGCCCAGCTAATCCAAGACTTTAAACCAACCGCATTGATGGTCACCCCTTCTTACTGCTTGAATATTATTGAAGCATTGGAGCAAAAATTTGGTACTGCCAAAGATTGTTCTATCAAAACCGGTATCTTCGGGGCTGAACCGTGGACTAACGCCATGCGCCAAGAAATCGAAACGCGTTTAGGTATCGATGCGTTAGATATATACGGCCTGTCAGAAGTCATGGGCCCAGGTGTCGCCATGGAGTGCTTAGAATCTAAAGATGGCGCAACCATTTGGGAAGACCATTTTTACCCAGAAATTATTAACCCTCAGACCGGAGAAGTACTACCAGACGGCGAGCTTGGCGAATTGGTGTTTACCACTATTACTAAGGAGGGTATGCCCATCATTCGTTACCGTACCCGAGATCTGACCCGCTTATTACCAGGTTCTGTACGTACTATGCGTCGTATGGAAAAAATTGTTGGCCGTAGTGATGATATGATGATCATTCGTGGCGTTAATGTCTTTCCGTCGCAGATCGAAGAACAGATTTTACAAATACCAAAATTACTGCCAAACTATCAGATCCATATCCTCAAGCACGGTCACTTAGACACCCTATGTATCCATGTTGAGTCACGTAGTGATGCCAATGATATCGAAGTGATGCAGTTTGCAAATACACTTAAACAAAAGATAAAAACCATGGTGGGTATCAGCGTTCATGTAGAAGTCTCACCACAAGGTATGTTACCTCGTTCTGAGGGTAAAGCTCAACGTGTTATTGACCTACGCAATACTGCTGTACCTGCCTAATGTAATTTAACCCCGCGCGATAGTCCCTTGGGTATTATCGCGGGTCTTTTAGACGATGAATAAATGATATGAATGCTAAATTAAAACAATGTATTGATGAGCTTACCAGTGAAGACGTATTAAGTGGCACCTCGTTAATTATGTCAATCTTTGGTGATTGTA